>CAYPDC010000137.1:0-10400 GCA_964409355.1 uncultured Cyanobacterium sp. | reverse complement strand
AATACCTGACACCCGATACCTTTACATCACCTAAAATTTTATACCGAACTCAGGTTAATTTAAGTCGTACAATAAAGATATACTCAGGAGGGGCATAATTTGATTTTTCTCGGTTTTGATCCTGGTAGAGATAAATGTGGTTTAGCCGTTGCCACTGTTGATAAACAAATCTTATATCATCAGGTAGTTAAAAGTGAAGATACGATCTCATCTATTCAGAAAATATGGTCAAAATATCAACCAAATAAGTTAATTATTGGTAATTTAACCACTTCTAAACAATGGAAACAGAAGATAGAAGATAAGCTAAATTTATCAGAAGAAATTATCTTAGTGGATGAAAAAAACAGTACCCTAGAAGCAAGAGACAGATATTGGCAAATGTACCCCCCAAAAGGCTTAGGCAGATTAATCCCTCAAAGTTTAAAAGTACCTCCGCACCCCATTGATGATATTGTCGCTATTATTCTCATTGAAAGATTTATCGAAAATCATCTTAAAATCTAAGGGAAATAATGTCTATTCAGCAATAATCTACGCCCAATCTATCATATTCAAAGCAAGAGAGCTATTTTTCTTTACATTTTTTAAGAGAAAATATAACAAACTTTACATTTTTTTAAATGTTTAAGATAAATAAAATAATCTAGCAAATTGAGCAAAACATGAGCTACTGTAAAAATATGATAAAAGAATCACAACTAAGTAATTAAAAGATTCTAAGTCTTTAATAAATTGCTTAATTAATCTTCATTCAAAGATGTAAAAGGAGTATAATTTATGAGTGATAGGGTGAAAATTTCTGCTAGAAATGTAGCGATTGTCGGTCCTTATTCCAGTGGTAAAACAACTTTATTAGAAAGTTTATTATTCGTTTCAGGAGCAATTAATCGTAAAGGAAGCGTGGAAGATGGTAACACAGTAGGGGATAATTCCACCGAAGCTAAAAACAGACAAATGAGTGTAGAGGTTACTTCCGCTTATACTCAATACGAGGAGATTAATTTTACTTTCCTTGATTGCCCCGGTTCTGTAGAATTTATACAGGAAACCTACAATGCTTTAGTGGGTGCAGGAACTGCGATCGTAGTTTGTGAACCTTGGGTGAGTAAGGTTTTAACCCTTGCACCTCTGTTTAAATTCCTCGACGATTGGCAAATTCCCCATCTAGTTTATATCAATAAGATGGATCGATCGCAGGATGATTTTATGGATGTGTTACACGCCATTAAAGATGTTTCTAGTCGTCCTCTAGTACCTCAACAATACCCTATTAAACAAGAACACGATATTATCGGTTATATCGATTTGATTACCGAACAGGCTTACCACTATCATCAAGGAGAAGAAGCAGATATAGTACCTTTCCCCGAAAGTATGAAGGAGTTGGAAACTCAAGCAAGACAGGAAATGTTAGAAACCCTTGCCGATTTTGATGATCATTTATTGGAGGAGTTGATAGAAGATATTGAGCCTTCTAAAGAGGAGATTCTCAAGGATTTAAAACAGGATTTGAGTGCAGATTTAATCGTACCTGTTTTCTTTGGCATGGCAAAAGAGGATTATGGGATACGTCCTTTACTTAACTGTTTGATTAAAGAAGCTCCTGAAACTAGTGTTACAGCCGAAAGACGTGGTTTAAGTATCGTTAATGATAGCCCTGTTATCGCTCAAGTGTTAAAAACTTATTATAGCACTCAAGGAGGACGACTTTCTTTAGTACGAGTGTGGCAAGGAACGGTTACTGATGGTATGACTCTCAATGGCGTGAGAGTGGGCGGTATTTACCGTTTGATGGGTGGAGTGCAAAAATCTCAAAATGTGGCTCAAGTGGGCGAAATCGTGGCTCTAGCACGGTTAGAGAGCATAAAAACAGGGGATCCCCTCTCTGATTCTGATAAAGAAATTAAACCTTTACCAAAAGCGGATTTAATTCCTCCTGTATATGCTCAAGCGGTGACAGCCGAACATCGTCGGGATGAAGTAAAAATCTCAGGGGCGATCGCCAAAATTTTGGAGGAAGATCCCTCTTTAAGATGGGAACAGGATGAAAACACCCATGAGGTGATACTATGGGGACAGGGTGCGATCCATTTACAGGTGACATTAGAACGGTTAAACAATAAATATAATCTGTCGATGGTGGCACAAAATCCGAAAATTCCCTATAAGGAAACCATTCGCAAGTCAACGAAAGTTCACGGACGTTATAAACACCAAAGTGGTGGTCATGGAGCGTTTGGTGATGTATATTTAGAAATTAAACCTCTAGCAAGGGGAGAAGGTTTCCAATTCCATGAAACTATTGTCGGGGGAGTTGTACCGAAACAGTACATACCGGGTGTAGAAACAGGTGTAAGAGAGTATTTACAACAAGGTTCTTTAGGTTATCCAGTGGTGGACATTGATGTCACCCTGACGGATGGATCTTACCATTCTGTGGACAGTTCGGAACAGGCATTTAAACAAGCTGCTCGAATTGCCATGACGGAGGGGGTTGCCCAATGTGAGCCTATTTTACTTGAACCTGTGTTATTAGTGGATATATTCACCCCTAATGAGTTTACCTCAAAGGTTTTACAGTTAGTTTCGGCTCATCGAGGACAAATTTTGGGTTATGATGGGGTTGCAGATTGGAAAAATTGGGATCAAGTAAATGCTTATCTTCCCCAAGGGGAAATGCAGGATTTCATTATTGAGCTGCGATCGCTCTCTTTGGGAGTCGGTTTCTTTAATTGGCAATATGATCATTTAGAAACAGTGCCAGACAGGGTTTCGGCTCAGGTTTTAGCTGTTTAAGATAATTTTTGATGCTAAACTGGAAAAAACTTACTCCCCAATAGAGATAAGATTATGATTCCAAAAATCGCCCTAATCACAACCTTATTATCTTCTGTTTTTCCCTTATCCCATTTTGCCGTGTTAGCCAGAGAAGTTAACATTAATCAACTACAATCTAGTTATGGCATTACAATTTCAGGAACTATTACCAGTGTGGTAGGTAATGACTTCATTATTCAAGATAACACAGGAGAAATTATTGTTGATGCTGGTCCTGTATGGTATCATGATCTTAATCTTAAACCCGGTCAGCAGGTTCGTGTAACGGGAAAATATGATGGTTATGAGTTAGATGCCTTTCAAATTAGCTTTGATAATGGTGAAGTGATTAAGATTCGAGACGATAGAGGAAAACCTCCTTGGGCGGGAAAAAACAGAAGATATTTCCAACGATAAAATAAAAAAAATTATGGTGGGCATTGCCCACCCAATGGATTATTATACTGTGGCTAAGGATGCTAAAGGTTCCGGTATTGTTTGGGAAGGGGCATCGAATTTGCCTGTAATTACATATTCTAAGCGTAGTTTTAGGAAAGTGATCCACTGTTCATTTAAAGAGACGATCGCAGCTGCTGGTTGAGGACATTTTGCCTTGATTTCTTTAAATTCAGGTGCTTCTAAAAAGGTGGGTTGTTTGATAAACCAAAAGTCGATTTCTTTATTTTTTTCCTTGTAGTCTCTTTCTTTTTCTTCTAAGACTTCATGGAGATTTTCGTTGTCGCTGGTTAAGAATTGTTCACTGGCAACAAGGTAGTAATAAGTAGTCATAAATTTATCTATTTTCGGGTTAATTATAGAGTTTATTTTTCCTTAAAAGGGTCGTTTTGACACGGTTGTTAATTAAACATCTGGTAAAAATTAAGATTTTTCTTTGGTAGTTTGAGCTTCTAGCCCGAATTTATGGCAACGTCCATTATATCTTACTTAATGGGAATATAGCTTTGAATCTTAATTAAAGTTGATTTTTCATCGCTAGTTTCATTTCCTTAACTGCCCTTTCTAACCCTACCAAAACAGCACGACTAATGATACTATGACCTATATTCAATTCTTCCATGCCTTCAATACAAGCAACGGGATAAACATTCCAGTAAGTTAAACCATGACCAGCATTAACCCTTAAACCTAACCCTGAAGCCTGTTTTGTGCCTTTTTCAAGGACGATTAACTCCTGTTGACGGGTTGCCTCATTTTCTGCATCGGCGTATTTTCCCGTATGCAGTTCAATAAAGATAGCTTTAGTCTTTGCCGCCGCTTCAATTTGTGCCTCATCGGCATCAATAAACCAACTCACTGGAATATCTGCTGACTGCATCTTATCGACAATAGCGGTAAATTTTTCGAGGTTATTCACAATGTCAATTCCCCCCTCCGTGGTTACTTCTTCCCTTTTTTCAGGTACTAAAGTAACATAGTCTGGTTTCAATGAAAGTGCGATCGCTATCATTTCTTCCGTGGGTGCCATTTCCAAATTCAAATGAGTACGCACGGTTTCCCTCAAAATACGCACATCTCGATCTTGAATATGACGACGATCTTCTCTTAAATGGGTAGTGATACCATCAGCACCACCTAATTCTGCTAAAACTGCGGCGGCAACCGGATCAGGCTCAACGGTACGTCTTGCTTGACGAATGGTAGCAACATGGTCTATATTGACCCCTAAAGTTAACAATGTCTCCCTCCGATTTGAATAAACCATTAACAATAATACACTATACCGTTCACACAATCGGTAGAAAATTGAGATGGTGAGTTGGTAACGGATCATAACATTACTGGCATAAACGTCAATGCCATTAAGTCGTGGCTATCAAAAGCATTTTCCCTTAAATTGGACAAAGTAGAAGATCCCAAGGGCGATCGAGTTCAAGTTACAATATGTGGTAAGTTTTTACCTTATAAGAAATGGTAAATTTTCAGTAATTTAATTCACTAATCAAGTGATGTTTTAGCTATAGTGAAACCAATAAAACTTACTATAGCTAGAAATCATTATTGAAATGCAACCATTAAAAAAAATACGGAATTTACTCAACATTAATCAGACTTTTTCTCTGAAAAAGATAATTTCTTTTTTCCTTCTCAGTTTATTTTTAACCCTTTTTCTCTCTCAATCCGCACAAATTATCCATGCTAAAGCCATTAACGGTGTTGAACAAAGAGTCAAAAGCCAGAAAATGGGCATCATGGAAGATAATTTTAAAAATGAGTATGAACAATACTTTGGCAGAGAAATAAAAACATATACTAATCTATCTATCACCTCATCCCATAATCGACAAAATGCAGGAGAAATAGCCAAAAAAATTGCGATCGCCGATCGCCTCGCAAAAACCAAATCTGCCGTAATGTGGGTAGTACCAGAAAAAGAATATTTACACCTAGTCTTAATTACTTCCAGAGGGGTTATCACCGTTCAAGATCTCTATGATGTACCCTTTGATGCCATCAATCAAACAGTCAAAAACTTTTATGTACAAATCAACGAATTAAAAACCCCCTTTGACTTAACCCTTGCCCAACAATTATATAAATGGATTATTGCCCCTTTTGAAACAGAAGTGCTAGAACCTGAGAAAATAGATAACATCTTATTTTGCCTAGGAGAAGGAGTGCGTTTATTACCCTTTGCCGCCCTTCATGACGGCGAGAAATTCCTCGTCCAAAAATATAATTTGAGTCGTATTCCCGCTTTTGATTTAATTAATCCTGAATATAAAGCCCTTAAAAGTCCTACGGTTTTAGCTATGGGAGCATCTTATTTTACTAATAACACTCCCTTACCCGGAGTATCCATCGAATTGCAAGAAGTTAGCCAAAAAATCCAACAAAAATCATTCCAAAGTCAAGAAGAAATCTTATACAATCAGGAATTTACCCTTGCTAATATGCAAGAAATATTGAAAGAAAAGTCCTTTGACATTATCCACCTAGCCACCCATGCTGACTTTCAGTCAGGTAGTGCAGATAATTCCTATATCCAATTCTGGGATCAAAAACTCACCCTTGATAAAATGTCCGAACTTCCTTGGCAAACTCCCCCAGATTTATTAATTCTCAGTGCTTGTAATACGGCGGTTGGAGATAATGAAGCAGAATTAGGCTTTACGGGTATTGCTTTACAGTCAGGTGTTAAATCAGCATTAGGTAGCTTATGGTATGTGAGCGATTTTGGCACACTGGCACTAATCACGGAATTTTATGAACAATTGATAAATCAAGCCGACAATAATCCTACTAAAGTACAAGCATTAACCAATGCCCAAAATTTACTCCTTAATGGAGAAATTTATTTTCAAGATAACCGTTTGATTACTCCCGAAACGGAGATTTATTTGCCTGACAATTTAGCTATAAAAAATAAATTAGATTTATCTCACCCTTTTTATTGGTCTGCATTTACCCTAATAAGTAGCCCTTGGTAAACCTGAGTTCGGGGTTCGGGCGTTGCTCAATTAGAGTATGATTTGTCTATGGTAACAGAGGGTGATGAGGTGATTACTTATTACTAATCACTTCACAAACAGGATTCATACCATAAATTCATTGTCTTTGTCAGAAAAACTTGATTTATGACAGGCAATCTTGCATCGTATCGATAATTTAACCTAGAATTAATCTTAAATATGTAATCTATGAACAAAAATTAATCATCTAATCTGTGAATAGCTCTAAAATGGAAATATAGATACAGTCACAGATTCGTTGAGAGAAATAAAATATATGGTAATTTCTAATACAACTCCTCCGCTCAATTTGTCTTCGTCTGATATTGTCCCCATCCATTGTACAGGGGCTTATGCTTTAATGGACAGCCTTTGTCGTCATGGTGTAAAGCATATTTTTGGTTATCCGGGGGGGGCGATCCTTCCTATCTATGACGAATTATATCGTTTTGAAGCTAAAGGATTATTGCAACATTTCCTCGTCAGACACGAACAAGGGGCGGCTCATGCGGCGGATGGTTATGCCCGTGCGACTGGTAAAGTTGGGGTATGTTTTGGTACATCTGGACCGGGTGCAACTAATTTAGTGACTGGTATTGCTACCGCTCACATGGATTCTATTCCCATGGTAATTATTACCGGACAGGTGACAAGAGCGGCGATCGGATCTGACGCTTTCCAAGAAACAGATATTTATGGTATTACTTTACCCATTGTTAAACACTCTTATGTGGCACGGAGTGCGGCAGATGTTCCTCGCATTATAACAGAGGCGTTTCATATTGCTAGTACAGGCAGACCAGGTCCTGTATTGGTGGATATTCCAAAAGATGTCGGTTTAGAAGAATTTTACTATCAACCTGTTAACCCCGGCGAAGTAAAATTATCCGGTTATCGCCCTACGGTTAAAGGTAATCCCCGTCAAATTAACGCTGCCTTAGAATTGATTAGTGAAGCAAAACAACCTTTACTCTACGTCGGTGGTGGTGCGGTTTTATCCAATGCCCATGCTCAAATTAAAGAATTAGCCGAACTTTTCCAACTGCCCGTAACTACTACTTTAATGGGTTTAGGGGCGTTTGATGAATATAATCCCCTTTCTGTGGGGATGTTGGGAATGCACGGCACGGCTTATGCTAACTTTGCTGTCACTGAATGTGATTTATTAATTGCTGTAGGGGCAAGATTTGACGATCGCGTCACAGGTAAATTAGATGAATTTGCATCCCGTGCAAAAGTAATTCATATTGACATCGATCCTGCGGAAGTAGGCAAAAATCGTCGCCCTGATGTACCTATTGTGGGAGATGTGCGTCAAGTTTTAGAGCAAATGTTGCAACGGGCAAGGGAGTTAGAATTATCTAGTATCGATAGTATTACTCAAGACTGGTTACAACGCATCGATAAATGGAAAGAAGACTATCCTTTAGTTGTACCTCATCCTGATGAGGCCCTTTCACCCCAAGAAGTAATCGTGGAAGTTGGTCGTCAAGCTCCCCATGCTTATTATACTACTGATGTTGGTCAACACCAAATGTGGGCGGCACAATTTTTGAAAACAGGTCCTCGTCGTTGGATTTCTAGTGCTGGTTTAGGTACGATGGGTTATGGTTTACCAGCGGCGATGGGCGCTCAGGTGGCTTTAGTGGATGAGGACGTGATTTGTATTAGCGGGGATGCTAGTTTCCAAATGAATTTACAGGAATTAGCCACTTTAGCTCAATATAACATCAAAGCTAAAACTGTGATCATTAACAATGGTTGGCAAGGAATGGTACGTCAATGGCAGGAAACTTTTTACGGTGAGCGTTATTCTGCCTCGAATATGTCCACGGGAATGCCTAATTTTGAACTCCTCGCTCAGGCTTTTGGGGTTAAGGGTATTACTGTTCGTAATCGTGACGAGTTAAAAGGTGCGATCACCGCTATGTTAGAACATAATGGACCTGTGTTACTTGATGTTCATGTCAAAAAGGATGAAAACTGTTATCCGATGGTTGCACCGGGGAAGAATAATGCTCAAATGCTAGGCTTACCGAAAAAAGCCCCCAACAAACATCAGGTAGAGGTACAAATCTGTAATAATTGCGGTACTCGTAATTCTGGCGAAAGTAATTTCTGCTCTGAATGTGGCACTAAATTATAAGTAATTAGTAATGTAGGGGTTGAATATATTCAACCCCTACGGAGTAGGGAGTGGGGGAAGATGGGGAAGATAGGGAGGAAAATTAATTCTTCTGACTCCTGACTCCTGACTCCTCTCTTAATCAATTATTCATTATTCATTCTCCATGTTATCTAATCAATCAAAATTATTCCTTACATTGGGTTGTTTGAGCTTACTGTCGATACAACCTGTTTTAGCACAAGAACATACGTTGAAAACCATCACCGTTACAGGGCAAGGTATTGAAAGAATACCTACCACCATCGCTAATGTACAGTTAGGGGTGGAAATCGAAGGGCAAAATGCCACCCAAGTTCAAGAAGAAGTTGCCAAAAGAACTAACTCTTTAGTAGAATTGTTGCGATCGCGCTCTGTTTCTCGATTACAAACTAGCGGTATTCAGTTACGCCCTAATTATACCTACAACAATAATCAACGCAAATTAGTCGGTTATGTTGCCACTAATTTAGTCACCTTTGAATTGCCTATGGATCAAGTTGGTAGAGTCTTAGATGAAAGCGTGAAAGTGGGTGCAACTCGCATTGATAACGTCAATCTTACCGCCACCGAAGATGCGATCGTCTCTGCTCAGGAAAAAGCCTTAGTGAAAGCGACTCGATCGGCACAACAACAAGCACAAGTAATTTTACAATCATTAAACTTAAAGGCACAGGAAATTGTTACGATTAATGTCAACGGAGCAAATATTCCCAATCCCGTTATCATGGAGAGAATGAGAGGGGAAGTGATGGCCGCTAGTATGGCAGATACTCCCGTAGTTGGAGGAGAACAAACCGTAACTGCTTCTGTTACTTTACAAATTCGTTATTGAACGTTACCTAATATATCTTAATACTGTGTCCACATTTTACACTGAAAAACTCGATCGCATCTTAGCCCATCGCCGTGAGAAACTAGAACAGGAAAGACAAAAATTGATTGTGAAAACCAAACAATGGTTAGAAGAATTTGCCACTGAATACGGTATAAATAAAGCATATATTTTTGGCTCCGTCACTCAAGAAGGAAAATTCCATCAAAATTCAGATGTTGATATAGCCATTGAGAATATTTATCCCGAAAAATATTGTTTAGCAATTAGTTTATTATCAAGCTATTTAGAAAAAGACGTGGACTTAATTAGACTTGATCAATGTCATTTTAGTGAAAGGATACGTCAAAAGGGAATCTTATGGACGAAAACAGTCTCTTAATTTTTAAAACCGATATTAACGCTCAAATAGAATTATTGAAAATAATTCACGGTAAATTAAAGCAACGCAGTGAAAAACTAAACCCCGAAGATATTATTCTGTTAGAAAGTATTGCCTATCAAATTCATAATCTTTACAACGCCATTGAAGATTTACTCAAAATTGTTGCCACCTACTTTGAAAATAATATTACTGACACCCGCCAATGGCATCGTGCTTTATTAACAAGAATGGCACAAGAAGTATTAGGAGTTCGTCCACCCTTGCTATCCTCTCAAAGCTACTTACTATTGAATAATTTAAGAGGATTTCGTCACTTTTTTCGTCATGCCTATGGTTCAGAAATTGAGTTTGAACAATTAAAAATTAACCTTGATAAAGCATTAATCGTTGTATCCTATCTGGAACAGGATGTAAAAATTTTCCTAGAAAAAATTGAAAAATGACTTTCTTCTGCCAGAAGCATTACTCATTACTCAAAAACCCAACTATTTATCTTTCCAACTAAAATTTTGTTCCCCCTCACCGCAACACTGATATAACAAAATCTTAAGAAAAAATATTTTTCTGAAAAATCCTTGACAAAACTTTATAAAAAAGTTATAATATTGCCATAGTGATAAATCACTTAATTCATAACGTACCTCGAAAATTCATACATAAGAAATCATAAGATGACTACCACTTTACAACAGCAACAACAGTCTTCCGCTTGGGAGCAGTTCTGTC
>CAYPDC010000136.1:9045-10485 GCA_964409355.1 uncultured Cyanobacterium sp. | reverse complement strand
CGGCTACCCTCAGTGCATCGCCTGATACCTGACACCTTTCATCACTTAAGATTTTCTGTCGAACTCAGGTTACTACAAGGCAATTTAAAATAATTTTTGGAGATGTCTAATGAAGAATTAAGAATTAAGAATTAAGAAAATTCTCCTGACTCCTCCCCTCAAAAATAGGACTTTACCACACTACCAGCTAGACTTAACCACACCGGGTAATAAACCCTGATGAGCCCACTCACGAAGCACATTACGAGATAAACCAAAGTCACGGTAGTATCCTCTAGGTCTTCCCGTCACCCAACAACGATTACGTTGACGATAGGGAGAACTATTAAGAGGTAGTTTTTGTAATTCACGCTGTAATTCAAATCTTTCCGCAGGATCTTCAGTGGCTCGAATTTGCTCTTTTAAATCTGCTCTTTTTGTTGCATATTTAGCAACTAATTTAGCACGTTTTACTTCCCGTGCAATCATTGATTTTTTAGCCATTTAAACTAATACTTATATATTTATTAACATAAAAATTGACACAATCTCTATCATAACCGAATTTTCTCTCAAATGTGAAACTTTTGCGTTGACTTTTCCGTTAAAGATTATGTCACCTGATTTCTGAATTTTAACTCCCAACTCAGATGATGTGGGGGTTGGTTGAACGTTGTTCAACCCTTTCCCTTTATTACAACAAGCAAGATGGTGGTTTTAGACACAAGATGTCTATTTTACAGAGTTACTTCAAAGGCTACTCCTTCATAGTTAAACTGTAAGGCAAATTGTGAGTCAATGATGCTTTTTTCTTCTGCCAAGACAAACAAATAAGTACCCGGGTTCGTGATACTTTGATAACGGAAAACATCTTGCCCGATATTAGCATCTGCATCATAGGCATAAAAAGCAGTGCCTTCTTCTGTAAATATATCTGAGTGGTTAGCACGAATAGTTTGACTTTCTGTTTCACTGGCGAATAAGTAAGTGCCGGGGTTTTGTGTACTTTGGAAGCGATTAAAGAGCAATAATCCATCTTGGGCTTCTAAGGACACATTAAAAGCGAATCCTTCTTCAATAAATGGGGGTACAAAATCTCGACGAATAGTTTGACTTTCCGCTTCACTTGCGAATAAGTATGTACCGGGGCGATCGCCGTTTTGAAAACGATAGAGAGGATCATCGAGTAATGAACTAGCAGTGTTGCTATTTAGCACTTGCTCAGTATTGTTATCAGGAATATTAGTGGTAGTCGCGCTAGTGGTATTTACTCCTGTGCTTGTGTTCTCAGTAGTGTTATCGCCACTGGTGGTAGTCGCGCTAGTGGTATTTACTCCTGTGCTTGTGTTCTCAGTAGTGTTATCGCCACTGGTGGTAGTTGTGTTAGTGGTATTTACTCCTGTGCCTGTGTTCTCAGTAGTGTTATCGCCACTGGTGGTAGTTGTGTTAGTGGTATTTACT
>CAYPDC010000136.1:0-8945 GCA_964409355.1 uncultured Cyanobacterium sp. | reverse complement strand
TCAGTAGTGTTATCGCCACTGGTGGTAGTTGTGTTAGTGGTATTTACTCCTGTGCTTGTGTTCTCAGAATTAGTCGAATCACTAGCGGTTTGTATGGCTTGACTCGATTCGACAAAATATTCGTAAGAACCAATATCAATTTTGCCGTCACTAATTCTTTCTGAACCCCTTTGATCTAGTGGTGGATCTTCTGGAAAATAGAATAGAATATTTACCTGTTCAGTATCCCCAGCATTATAGGCTAAACTCGTATTTGATATTGCATGATAAGGGGTGGGACTATTTTCATAGATCAAATCCGGACTTATGCCGACATCAAGGCGTTCAGTTGTAGCACCGCCAACAATATTGCCGTTATTAGCATCAAGGATTGAACCATTAGCGTTACTGACTAAGTTAAAACCACTGCGAGGATCAAAAAATCCATCTAAATCGGGGCTACCAGTATTATTGGCAACGATAGTGTTGTAGAGAATGGTATTTGCCCCTGTTGTTTCTGAGTAAATACCAGAGCCTACTTGGGCTGCGTTGTTAACAATAGTGGAATTGATAATACGGGCAGTTCCTCGGTTAATAATACCTCCTCCCCCATCTCCCGGACCACTGGGAGGATCATTTCCGTCATCGGAGGCACTAATGTTTCCCGATACGGTGGTATTAACCATAATTAATGTTGCTCCATTTTCATTGAGGATTCCTCCTCCGCCCCCTTCAATAATATCTGGGGCTGCAGCATCGGCAAGATTATTGATAATAGCGCTATTACGAACGGTTATTGTACCAGTATTGTAAATACCCCCTGCATTATCGCTAGAGTTATTCTCACCAACAATAGATTTATCTAAGGTTAAAGTACCAGAGTTATTGATTGCACCACCCTGTCCCGCAGTGGTTTGACTATTCGATACAATACTATTAATAAGGGTTGCTTCGGCATCTAAATCAATATTTAAAGCCCCACCATTTGTAGTGCCTCCTTCAAACGTTGCATCGATGTTATCTGCACTAATAACTCCATTTTTGATGGTGACATTTTGAAGGGTTAAATTACCATTGGCTGGACTTCCATCTAGTAAGGTTTTGCCCGATCGCGCTCCTGATAAAACATCAAAGACGCGATCGCCTATTGTTGGTGTTACTACTGGAGGATCGTCTGGAAAAGGATTAACTCCGTCTTCAGGAGGTAAGGGTTGGGTTAAAGGTTCAGCATCAATAATAGTGGTATCAGGATCTTCCCCAACAATAGTGACATTACCAATAATGTCTAAATCACCCGTTGCTAAACGACTTTGAAATAAAGTAGGTGGATCTGCACTGGTGTCAGTAGTCGGTAATAAAACATTTTTGATCGTTAAATTATAAGTTCCCGCAGGAAGATTAATTGTGTAATGATTGTTTGGATCTGCATTAGCAATAAGAATTGCATCCCTTAAGGACAACCCCTGAAAATCACTGCCATCATTTTGATCTAGGGGTGTGGTGACATTCAGCAAAATAGTTTCGTCTGCCATAATATTTAAGAAGTTACTTAAGTGTTTTTTACTCTAGTTTAATTGTAATTCAAAAAAGGGAAAACAAATGTTATTTTTTGTGTAAATTGCTTTCTCTGAAAAATGTTTCCAACAATTTTCTTTATGTTCTTTGATTTAACCCTGTTCCAACCATAATTATTATCGTCTTTGGTTAAATAAAAGTTAAGTTTGATAATCTCAAAATTGTAGCCCTATATATTTGTTTTATAATAAAAACAAATATCATTATAAGTAGTTGATAGCGTTTATCCCAATAGTGAGGAACATTTATTTCCTAATAGTAAAGAGTTTAAGAACCCTCCCTGTACCTCATAAAAGTAAGAATTTCTATATTTTATTCTCTCATTATTGTGTACAGTTAATCATTGTCAGATTTACTTACTAATTGATAGAGATTGAATAAACCAAACACCTAAGTAGAAAAAAGGGGTATCGGCTAAAGCAAATATAAGTTTAAAAGTAAAACCATTGAGAAATAAATCATTAAATTTATCCCAACTGACAACGCCAAAAACGCACAAAACTAGCAAAACTAAGCTAGTATCAATAAGTTGAGAGAAAATGGTAGAACCGTTATTCCTTAACCATAAATGCTTTCCTTCTGTTAAATTTTTCCAAAAATGAAAGACTCGAATATCAATAAATTGGGCTACTAAATAAGCTAATAAAGAGGCGATTACTGCAGGAGTGAATAAACCAAATACTTGATTAAATGTCTCTTGATTGACGGGAGACCATGAAACTGCTTCTACCATATTAGCAATAGTCATAATTAAAAGAATAAAAAGACTGGTAATAAAACCTGCTATTACCACTTGATTGGCTTTATTTTTTCCATAAATTTCTGAGATTAAGTCGGTACATAAAAAGGTAATAGGGTAAGGAATAATGCCGACAGAAAGGACAAAATTAAAGGATAAAAAATTAGCCGTAAAAAACTTTTGAATAATTAAATTAGAGCAGATTAAACAACCAATAAAAATCCCTGATATTGTTAAAAATATCGTTTGTTGATGGGGGGAAAAATCTTGTTTCATAAGTAAAAATGCCTTTCTTAATGTAAGGATTGAACAATGTTCACAGGTGTCAACTCTTATAATGAGACAACAGTTCTAAATAAGGCCAAAATTTTTATTCTTTAAAGTAATGGAATCAAATTTTTTAACAGCAATATTTTTGCCTTTAGCCCTATTTATCATTATGTTAGGCATGGGGCTTGGTTTAAGATTAGATGACTTCAAAAGAGTTTTTATCGAGCCAAAAGGAATAATTATCGGTTTAATTGCTCAATTAATCATGTTACCAGTGGTAGGGTATCTCTTAGCTTTAGTGTTTCCCCTCTCCTCAGAATTAGCTGTAGGAGTGATGATATTAGCTGTTTGCCCCGGCGGTTCTACCTCGAATATAATTACTTATCTTATCAAGGGAAATGTTGCCTTATCCATCACTTTAACGGCAATCAGTGGCTTGATCACCATATTTACTATCCCTTTGTTGATTAACCTTTCCATGACACAATTTATGGGAGAAGGAGTCACATTACAATTACCCGTAGTAAAAACCATTCTCCAAATAGCTATAATTACTCTTATTCCCATCTCTATTGGTATGTTAATCCACTATTATTTACCGAAATTAGCCCTAACTTTAGAAAAAGCAATAAAATGGCTTTCTTTATTCTTCTTAGGCTTAATTATCGTTGGTTTACTACTCAAAGAAAGAGAAAATGTCGGTAGTTTTTTTCTACAAGTTGGCGGTGTAACCCTCACTCTCAACATATTAACAATGGCTTTAGGATATATTCTCGCAACTATTTCTAACCTTGATCAACCCAGTAGTAAATCCATTGCCGTAGAAGTTGGTATTCAAAATGGGACACTAGCAATTGCGATCGCATCTAACTTATTAAATATGCCCATCATGGCGATTCCTGCGGCGATATATTCTCTGATAATGTTTGCTACCAGTGCTATTTTTGGTTGGTTATTAGGAAAAAAAGGAAATTTGAATTCAGAGTTTAGAGCGAGGAGTTCGCACTTAAAATTAACAGATATAGACGAAAAATCTAAAGAAATTGATTTTAAGTAACTTTCCTCGTCAAGTTAAAATGGCATTTCATGTTAAACTCTTAAGAAACAGATTGGGGACTTAATTCATTAACTGACGTTACGCACTCACTTATTCATCTGTTAAGTTTTAGTAGGTATCAGGTATCAGGTATCAGGTTTTAGGTTTGCTCCGTATCATATAAGAATAAAGCCCAAGATTAAGGAAAAAGAAGTAATTTAAAGCCATTGTGCAAAAAATACGATTATTGTGATCCTTAAGCCACGAAAATAGTTATGGATGCTTTTAACCTGCTACCTGCTACATTTCGACTACGCTCAATGCACCGCCTGCTACCTCCCATGGACAATTAATTATCTTTTTGCGTAACATCAGTCATTAAGTTAAATTAGAAATGAATAAATAATGTCTAAATTTTGTTTATTATAGAGGAATATTATTTACTCAAACTGGGCTTTTATTTGCGGTTATGACTAATCAGCCAGACAGAATTATTATATTTGATACCACTTTAAGAGATGGGGAACAATCTCCGGGCGCAAGTTTAAATGTAGAGGAAAAATTAAATATTGCCAAAGCCCTAGCAAAGTTAGGGGTTGATGTCATCGAGGCAGGATTTCCCCATGCTAGTCAAGGGGATTTTACCGCCGTGCAAAGAATCGCTGAAACCGTAGGCACGGAAAATGGACCGATTATTTGCGGTTTGGCAAGAGCAACCATGCCCGATATTAAGAGTGCTGGAGAAGCCTTAAAACCAGCGTTTAAAAGCAGAATCCACACGTTTTTGGCCACCTCTGATATTCACCTTCAGTATAAGTTGAAAAAGACCAGAGCGGATGTACTTCAAATTGTACCAGAAATGGTAGCTTATGCCAAAACCTTCACCGATGATGTGGAATTTTCTCCTGAAGACGCTGGAAGAAGTGATCCTGAATTTCTGTATCAAGTATTAGAAGTTGCGATCGCATCTGGGGCAACTACGGTTAACATCCCTGATACAGTAGGTTATACCACTCCTAGCGAATACGGTGCATTAATCAAGGGTATTAAAGACAATGTACCCAATATTGATCAAGCTATTATATCCGTTCATGGACATAACGATCTGGGTTTAGCCGTGGCCAATTTCCTCGAAGCAGTGAAAAACGGGGCAAGACAGTTAGAATGTACTATTAACGGTATCGGCGAAAGGGCTGGAAATGCCGCATTGGAAGAATTAGTCATGGCGCTTCATGTACGCCGTCAATATTTTAACCCCTTTTTGGGTCGTTCGGTAGATTCGATCGAACCTTTAACCAATATCGATACCAAACAGATTTACAAAACCTCTCGCTTGGTGTCTAACCTTACGGGGATGATGGTACAACCCAATAAAGCCATTGTCGGTGCCAATGCCTTTGCCCATGAGTCGGGAATCCATCAAGATGGAGTCTTGAAAAATCGCCTTACTTATGAGATTATGGACGCAGAATCCATCGGTTTGACCACTAATCAAATTGTATTAGGTAAACTATCTGGACGTAATGCCTTCCGTTCCCGTTTACTGGAATTGGGTTTTGAATTGTCTGAAGAAGACTTAAACAAAGCCTTTCTGCGTTTCAAAGAAGTAGCAGATAAAAAACGGGAAATTACCGATTGGGATTTAGAGGCGATCGTCAACGATGAAATTCAACAACCCCCCGAATTATTCCGCTTGGAATTGGTACAAGTTTCCTGTGGGGATCATTCATCTCCCACGGCTACAATTACTCTGAGAACTCCAGATGGTAAGGAATTGAGCGACGCTGCGATCGGCACTGGACCTGTGGATGCAGTCTATAAAGCCATTAACCGAGTGGTAAATATTCCCAATGAGTTAACGGAATATTCTGTTAAATCCGTCACCGCAGGTATTGACGCAATGGGAGAAGTAACCATTCGTCTCAAACATGAGGGTAAAACTTATTCAGGTTATGCAGCTAATACTGATGTAATTGTTGCTTCTGCCCGTGCCTATATCAGTGCCTTAAATCGTCTTTATGCGGCACTAGAAAGCAGAAAAGAAAATCCTGATTTAGCCTACTCAGCATAATTGAGTAATGAGTGAAAGGCAAGAGGCAAGAATTTTTGGTATTGCTGATTTAAGGTGTGAATCTCTTTTTTAAGTCATAAGCAATAAGCAATAAGTAATCACCCCTTCCCCTCATCACCTGAGTTCGGTATAAAATTTTAGGTGATGTAAAGGTATCGGGTGTCAGGTATTAGGTTCAAGAATTTATAAAAAATATATCTAAATCGATTTTATGATGTTCAATTCGGGATATTAAATATTTAATCTTCAGAAAAAAAACTGAAACCTGCTACATTTCGACTACGCTCAATGCACCGCCTGATGTCTGAAACCTGCCTTTATATTATATTCTTACATCGAACTGAGGTCTCATCACCCTATCTCCCTATCCCTCAAAATCATAACCTAATCCAGTAACGCCTAATTTTTTAATTCTTTTCACTCTCCACTCCCTAACACCCTAACACTCCAATACCACTAACTGGGGAGAATCATCTCTACCATAAGCCTTAATGGATTCTATTTCTAAACTAAAAATCCCAGCTCGAAATGTGGGATTATACGCCCCGTCATACTCGAATTTACTCAACATTAATTGCAAGGAATAAACCTTTGTCGAATCGAATTTATCGGCTGATTGTACGATTTTTGCCCGAAATACAGGAATTAAGTCTTTAAAGGGTATATCTATCGTCATCCACACATTAGCTATGGTATTAAATGAGTAACAATAGCTGATACCATCCCATTTTCCCTCGCAACGGGTGATAAATTTATATCTTTGCCCATCTCCTTGTATTCTTAAACGAATGCCTTGATAAGCTGATAAATCCCACGGGGGGTTAAAGTTTTTACTTCTCACCGACACGAATCCGCCATTATTATCGGTAGAAACGTTGCCTGTAAACACGGCTTTATCTTCCTTGAAAATGAGGTTACTACTACTTACTCCCCCCATAACTACATCATCCACCGCTCCCCAAATCTGTCTCTGATTCTCATTACTATATCGTAAGTCACATAAAATAATCTCTCCTGTGCCTAGATATTTATTCACCATATTGATTAAGTTTTCAATTCCTGTTTGGGGTGTATAGAAGATGCGATCGCACCTTTCGAGAATATAAGGTAAAATAATGTCTTGGGATAAATTAATGTTAATAATTTCCGTCTTAGGGGAAGGGGTAATGATAGCGGTAGAGTTATTGAGGATTCTTAAAGGTATATTTTCCTTTTGCAGTTTATTTAAGGTTTCTTGAGCTAGGGGGCTATGATCGTAACAAAGTAGAGTAAAATTCATGGTTGATATTAATGGTGAGGCTTTTGTCTTCCCCTGGTTAAAAATGCTGGAAATACAGTTGATAAAGGGAATAACCTCAAAAAAACTCAGGGTTTCCCATAGTTGTTTAATTTTCATGATAGTATATTTGAATAGTTTTATTTTCTACTTCAGAATCTGCTAAGATTAAAGACATTTTAGCACCACTGCGATCTCATCTTTTCAGTTTTCAGTAATAGTAAAGAGAGGGAATAAAAGGTATGAGATAGTTTTCGCTATCCTTACATCATTATATCAATATTGCTAATAGATAATAGGCGATCAGTTTTTTGTGGAAGAAATACGATCGAGCTTTTAGCAATAAGGAGGTGCGATTAAGGAAGCCAATTTTCATCTATGATTTGTTCGAGAGATGCGATCGGACTTTCAGGGAATGTGTTGAGGGGAAGTCCAGATTTTTGGGATGCTATTTTGCGACTATCTTGATAACACTGTGTATATATTTGTGCTAAATAAGGTTTTAAACTAGGACTATCTTCCAATTGATATTGAATTTGCTGACGAAAATTGATGATTTCCCCTCGCCAATGTTTTTTATTTCTCTCAATTTCCGATTCCCAATATTTAAGTTTTAGTAAATGTTCACATAATCTTTTTAGTAAATTTTGAAGTTTTCTTTTTTCTCTTTTACTCAAATCTAATACCTCCTCAATTAAATTCTGCCAATCAACAGAATTAAAATCATGATTTTCTAGTTTTTTGACAGTTTCTAATATCCACAGATTATAGTCAGTATCGTATAAATTTGTTTGGTTTTTGATTAATTGAGCTACCATTAAAACTACCTCTGATTATTTTTTTCCTTATTATAAATTATTTTTATTGATAAATTGAAGTGCGATATAGATTTTAGGGAAGCCAGTTTTCATCGAGGATTTGTTCTAGGGTTGCGATCGGACTTTTGGGGAAGGTGTTAAGAGGTAATCCCAAAGCATCGGAAGCTAATCTTCTTCCCTTCTGATAACAATCGTCAAAAATTTCTATCAGATAAACTTTTAAACTAGGACTATCGATTAATTCTTCCTGTATTTGTTGACGAAAATTGCGAATTTCTCTTCTCCAATGATTTCGATTTCTTTCTCGTTCAGATTCCCAATATGTTAATTTTAATAAATGTTCAATTAACTTTTTAAGAAGACTTTGAAGTTTTCTTTTGTCTTTTTTGCTCAAATCTAATATCTCCTCAATTAAATTCTCCCAGTCAACGGAATGGAAATCACGATTTTCTAGTTTTTTAACAGTTTCTAATACCCAAAGATTGTAGTCAGTATCGTATAAATCTGTTTGGTTTTTGATTAAGTGGGCTACCATTACTACTACCTCCTATTATTTTCATGGATTAGGTTCGGTTCGATCTCGCAGTGCTACAGGAAAAAAGTGAAAATTTGATTCTCGAATGTGCTTAAAACATGGCTATCAGACATGATTCAGGATTAGATGAGTCAGTGAACCAAGAATCCCCACTCCTTTAGGCTGGGGAGTGTCAATAGCAGATTGAGCTAAAAAAGAGGAGGGGCGATCGAACCCGTCTAACCACTTAGTTATTTTAGACGTATCATAACGGCGATTTTTGTAGATGTCGAAACGATAAATGTATTTTAAATTATCTTCTACCGTACCCTCAAACATCACTGATCGTTGATGTAAGTAGATCACCTGAGAACGATATAAAGGTATATCCCAAGATAAAATACTTTGATCTTGATAGATAATTTCTCCTTCTAAGGGCATATCTAAATGTGCGATCGCTCTTAATAGTAAACTTTTCCCAGTACCTGTTGCCCCCACTAATCCTAAACTCTCCCCTGAATGCAAAGTAAAAGAAAGATTACGCCATAACCAACGGGAATTGATTTGTTGCCCTAAATTGACAATTTTTAAAATGCTCATAAGGATTTTTATTTATCTAAATGTGCAAAGAAGACCCTCGCCATAAACTCAAAAACTTAATTGTTTT
>CAYPDC010000135.1:0-10556 GCA_964409355.1 uncultured Cyanobacterium sp. | reverse complement strand
CTCTCTCAGTGATGGGAGAATCCCCGCACCTTCAGGTCGGGGCGAATGTCAACTTACCCTTTAACAATAAGCGTAATAACATGAGTACAGTAACAGACAATGACTTAAAAGAGTTAAAGGATTTAATTAACCTTAAGTTTGAGCAAATGGATTCTCAAATGGATTTAAGGTTCGATCGAATGGAGAGTAAAATAGATAAATTAGAATCTAACTACATCAATCTCGATAAAACTGTCACCAAGATTGAAGCTAAGATCGATACGATGAAACCCGTTTTCGATAAAATACCTGAACTGTCGGAAAAGATAGGAGAATACAAAAACTGGAAACAAATATCAATAATTCTTTTAACTGGATTTTTAATCTCTCTTTTCTGGGTATTTAGGTGATTTCTAACAATAAATATACCAGCATGATCCCCCCTAACCCCCCTAAAAAAAAGGGGGAATTATCAAGAAAATGGGTAGATTCTTTCTTGGAAACTACCTTAGAAATAACCCTAACATCTAACTAACCTAAAATTAACCTTCGTTTAATTGATTAATTCGGAAAATTGTGTTAGAGATATAGAGTGAATATAAGGAAGTTGTTGAGCTTTTTTCTTAACAGAATCGGTATTGTAGCCCCAAAGTGCTAAATATAATTTAATTGCCTGTAAATCTGGTTGCTGATAAACTAACTCTAAGGCTTCTAATCTATCTTCAATAAAACAAACATCTTCAGGATTAACTTTTCCTTCTCTGATTATATTCCTGATAGTTTCGTATTTAGGACATTTTGATTCTTTACCAATAATAGCATTTTTAGCAAGTATAATCCCTTGTTTTTCTAACAACTCTCTGGTAAAACTTTTTGATTTAGTGGTAACTATATAAAGTTTTATTTGTTTATCGATGAATGTTTTTAACGTGTCAATTATACCCTCATAAAAACTATGTAAACTTAACCAATCTTGAATACTTTCCCTAATTTGTGTTTCTCTAACTTCATCTAAAAGTTGAATTAGTTTTTGAACGGTGATACCTTCTTTGTCTATAGTAGCAATAGCTTTTTCTCTAACTTCCTGCCAATTATTTAAAATATGATTAACGGTTTCTCCCTCAGTTAAAACCTTTAAAAGTAAGGGCATTTCCCAACCAGTTTCTACCACAGGACGTAAAATGTTAAATTGTTTTTGTAATTCTTGCCAAGATGGACTATTATTTTGCCAAATTTTCTGATAGACTAATCTACTGGAGTAAAAATATTCTGCTAATCCATTACAAATTACTCCATCAAAATCACTAATTAAAATTTTCATACTGTCTCCTATTTTTCTTTCTAATAAACCATTGTTATCTTAGAATAATTCTTAGTATAAATCCTATCAATTTTTATGAATAATATTAATGTTATTAAAATCAATCACAATCAGATTCATCAACTGGATTTATCCCCCGTTACTAATATTATTGAAAAATTAGAACAACCGTCAGAAATTCTCACTTTAGAACAACAAATCACTTTTGATATTGATTATCCCCGGGAAGAAAATGACCCTCGTGAGTTATCAGAAATTTCTGAGATAAGACTATGGTTTATTGCTCTTGATAGTCGTTACCCTTGGTTGCCTTTCTGCCTCAATTGGCGAGAAGGAGAATTAGTTCGTTATGTAGCGATGTTAGTACCCCATCAGTTTAACCGCACTGAAGGCATACAATATAACTCGGAAGCCCTTGACATTTGGATTATGCAGAAAACTTTTACTCTACACCGTTGGTTAAAGCAACAGGAAATCAAGACTAATTCCCGTCTTAAGGCTATGGCACAAATTTTCGGTTATGATTTAGACGATCGCCTCTTTGATTTATTTACCGTGATCTAAATGGTTTTTTGAGCTAAAATACTAGCAATTTAATGTTCAGGAATTTAAAATTTATGTGGAAATCCTTAGTTTTTTCCTCCTTACTGATTGCGACTGCTAACTTGACTTTATCCCCTTTTGGGGTAAATGCCCAAACTGAAATGAATAATAATCCCCCCGCAAAAACTTATCAACCCGGTTTCTGGCAACCTGTAGCAAGGGTAAACACACAACAACCAATTAGTTTAAATATCATTAATCAGACGGGTATTTTTCTCGATTATTCTTTCACCAATGAAACCCTCACCCCTACGGTTTTAAAGCCTAACGAAACTACGACAATCAGAAGTTTAAACCCAGAAAATTCTATCTATTTGGTAATATATCCTGATTTGAATACTTCCAATGCTTCTCGTATTAGTCTAAAATATTCTGTGGAAGTGGCGGAAGATAATATGATTAATTTAACTGTCAGTATGATGGATGAGATTAGTGAGGGAAATCGTACTTTTAATTTACAGCCTACAGGAGCAATTTTTGTTTATTAATTTTCTTTTTCTTTTAATTTTAGCTCTGAACTCCGAACTCTGGACTTAAATTCGATCGCATCTATGAAAATGAAAATTATCGGCTTAACAGGAGGAATTGCCACGGGAAAATCAACGGTATCTAATTATTTAGCGGAAAAATATGCGATACCAGTGTTTGATGCGGACATTTTTGCTAAGGATGCGGTTAAGAATGATTCCCCTATTTTTGCCTCTATCATTAGTAGATATAGTCCTGATGTTTTATTAGACAATCATATTTTAAATCGCTCTAAATTAGGAGAAATTATCTTTAATAATCCCCAAGAAAAACAATGGCTAGAAAGTCAAATTCACCCCTTTGTTTATGACTGTTTTAAATCTTTAATTCCTACTTTAAATCAACAGATAAATATTTTTTCTATTCCCCTACTTTTTGAGGCAAAAATGACAGATTTAGTCTCAGAAATATGGGTTGTTACTTGCGATTATCAACAACAATTAACTCGCTTACAACAAAGAAATAATTTATCGGAAAAAGATGCGATCGCCCGTATTAATAGTCAAATGCCCTTAGAAGAAAAAGTTAAACTAGCGGATATAATTATTGACAATAATGGTGATTTAACCCATTTAACTAAGCAAGTAGATCATATTGTATCTTTAAGAATGAATAATTAACGAGAAAGAAAAAATAAAGATGAAAAAAAATCCACTCTTTTGGATGGTGGCAATTATCGCCTTAATTATTGATCAAATTACCAAATATTTAGTAGCTATTTCCTTCTCTGAAATTGGTGATACTATACCGTTATGGACAGGAGTTTTTCATTTTACTTACGTGCAAAATACAGGAGCGGCCTTTAGCTTTTTCCAAGGAGGAGTTGGTTGGTTAAGGTGGTTATCGTTAATCGTTAGTATCGGTTTAATGGTATTCGCTTGGAGAGAGAAATTGAGCAAAATCGAACAGTTTGCCTATGGTTTTATTTTAGCAGGTGCGTTAGGGAATGGGGTCGATCGCTTCTTATTTGGTTATGTGGTGGATTTCCTCGACTTTCGTTTAATTAACTTCCCTGTATTCAATATAGCAGATGTGTGCATTAATATTGGGATTTTTTTACTAATTTACGCCACCATTACCATCAAACATTAGTAGAGTGGCCATTGCCCAACAGATAAAGATAAATTAAAAAGAGACGAAATTTTGTTAGAATCAATCTTGTTTTGGTCATAGATTAGGTTAATATGCGTCTTTTTATCAGTACAGGGGAAGTTTCGGGCGATTTACAAGGAGGATTATTAGTCAAAGCCCTTTTTCAACAAGCCGAAAAACTCAATATCCCCCTCGAAATAGAAGGATTAGGCGGTAAAAAGATGGCCGAGGCGGGGGCAAAACTCATCGCTGATACTACGGCTATAGGCTCTGTGGGCTTGTGGGAATCCCTGCCTTTTATTATTCCTACTCTACAAGTGCAAAACAAAGCAAAAAAATATTTACAAACTAATCTTCCTCATGCTATTATCCTGATTGACTATGTTGGCCCCAACCTTGCGATCGCATCTGCTCTAAAGAAAAAATATCCAAATATTCCCATAATCTGGTATATTGGGCCTCAATTCTGGGTGTGGACACCATTAGGGCAGGATGTAGGGCAATTAGTTAAAGTTACCGATAAATTACTTGCTATTTTCCCCGAAGAAGCGAAATTTTACCGAGAAAAAGGAATTAATGTTACTTATGTTGGACATCCTTTGACAGACAGAATTAAAACTGCCCCTAGCAGAGAAATTGCCAGAAAAAAATTAGGTATTCAAGAGAGCGAAAAAATAGTTGTTTTGTTACCAGCATCTCGACAACAAGAATTAAAATATTTATTGCCTGTCATGGTAGAATCAGCACGAAAAATTCAAGAAAAATTGCCCTCATTTCACTTTTATTTACCCGTATCCCTAAAAGAATATAGAGCAGAAATAGAAAGAATTGTTAATGAATATCAACTAAAAATAACCTTATTTGAAGGAGAAAGCCTAGAGATTTTAGCCGCCGCAGATTTAGCAATAACAAAATCAGGTACAGTTAATCTCGAATTAGGCTTATTAAAAATCCCACAAATTGTGATTTATAAAGTCAATAAATTAACGATATGGGTAGCCCGTAAAATCTTAAACTTTTCCATCCCCTTTATGTCTCCCGTCAATCTAGTTTCCATGACAGAAATTGTGCCTGAATTATTGCAAGAAAAAGCTACGGTGGAAAACATTACCTACCTTGCAGAAGAATTATTATTTAATCAATCTCGTCTTTGTCAACTAGAAGAAGATTATGCAAACATGATAAAAACCTTAGATAGTGGAGATGAATTAGTGTGCGATCGAGTTGCTCAAGAAATTATTAACTATGTTCAGTAGTCAGATTTTTTCTGTCTCACTCCTTCCCCTTCTCCCCCTTTCTCGTCTTCATCATTTTTTCTTATATCGAACTCAGGTTAAACCGTATCTAGCCTAGAATTCTGAACTCCCGTGACTTGAGATTGCAAAAATTTAAAAATCCCCTGTTTCTCAATTAATCCTAATACAACGCCATCTTCTTTAACTACCGTTAACTCTAAATCTTGCTGTTGTTCTAAAAGTTTGACTACATCTAATAAGGATAGAGTATCAACAACGGTTTTAACTTCCTCTTTGGATTTCATCACCTCATTGACTAAGACTTCATTCCATTGAGAAGTTGCGATCGCTCTTATATCATCTAAATGCAATACTCCTGCTAGAATGCCATCCTCATCGGTGACAAGGAATTTACGCCAAGGTTGTTTGCCGATTACATAGTCGTTGACAAATTGTCTGATAGTTAAATTACCTTGAATAACAGGGCTTTCGGGAGAAATAGCATCTTTGGCGTAGTAATGGTTTAATTTATCCTCTAATTGAGCAGATTGTGCCGCATTTCCCGCATTTTGCAGTAAAAACCAACCAATTAACACCGTCCAAAAATTACCAAAAGGAATCACATTTAATGTTCCTAATGCTCCTATGGTAATGGCTGTCCAACCAAAAAACTGTCCAAAACGTCCGGCAAAAATTACTCCTTTCTGGGGGTTGCCTGTTATTTTCCAAACAATGGCTTTTAAAACGTTACCACCATCCAAGGGTAATCCGGGGATCATGTTGAATAATGCCAAAATCAGGTTAATGGTTGCCAATAATGACACTATTAATTGTAGTGCGATCGGTAAAGTGAAATTCGTCTCGATGATGAGAAAAACCGCAAAAAGGATTAAACTAACCAAAGGACCTGCGATCGCTACCATAAAAGCCTGTTCAGGGGTTTTGGACTCTTTTTCTAGGGCGGCTAAACCCCCAAAAATGAACAATGTAATCGATTTAACTTCAATCCCTTGACTGATTGCGACGAAACTATGTCCTAATTCATGGGCTAATACAGAAGAAAATAGTAGTAAAGAGGCGACTAAGCCTAATAAAAAGGGAATAAAGCCGGGTAAATTGGTTTGATAGGCTAAATCTGTACCGAAAGTCAAAGTCATCAATCCTAAAATCAAAAACCATGAGGGATTGAGATAAAAAGGAATGCCGAATAAATTGCCGACTCGGATGTTACCATTCATAAAAAATAAGTCTCCTTATGTTCAAAGTGATGGACTATTAATTACTAATAACTAATAAAAATTCGTAAATAATTATTGATAAAAATTGATATTTTTCATTCACCTTCTATTATAAATCACTATCAAAAGCAAAAATGATTAATTAATTCTGGTTTTCCGTCTTTTTTTATTCGGTTAAGCTAAGACGTATTTAACTTTTCTTTTCCCTGTCAATTGCTCAATATAACACATCAAACTTATCCGTATTAGATACTCTTACATAGAACTAGCTTATTTGAGATATTTACATTGTTAAATAATGATGAATCTTCTACAGTAGTAGAGACTCTATAAATTATCACAGTAAATCATTATGGCAACTAAACTGAAAAAAGGAACTTTCGTAAAAGTTATCAAAGAAAAATTAGAAGGTAGCTTAGAAGCAAAAGCTAGTGATAGTCGTTTTCCTGCCTATATTTTTGAAAGTAAAGGAGAAATTCTTGATTTAAAAGAGGAGTATGCTTTAGTGAGATTTTATACTCCTACTCCTAGCACATGGTTTCGTTTAGATCAATTAGAAGTTGTTTCTTAAGTGTACCTTGAGAGTAGGATTACGCTAGGCTTCTGGTGGGGGCTTTCCCCCTCCTAACTATATGGATAAAAGTTTAACGGCAGGAGTTTCAACCAATGGCAATTAATAGAAAAAATTTTTTCATTAAAGAAAATAATCTAATTATTTTCTGGCATCGTCGAGATTTAAGAATCAATGATAATATCGGCTTAACAAAAGCAGAGAAAAAAAGTAACAAAATTATCGGGGTATTTTGCCTAGATCCAAATATTTTTCAAAGAGATGATATTGCTCCTGCTAGAGTCAAATATTTGTTAGGATGCCTAGAGGAATTAAAAAATAATTATCAAAAACTAGGTAGCGATTTACTCATTTTTCATAACACCCCCCAAAATATTCTTCCTAACCTCGCAGAAAAACTACAAGTAAGTTTCGTTTATTGGAATTTAGATGTTGAACCTTTTTCTCGCCACAGAGATGAAAATATCACCCAAGCCTTAAAAGAAAAAGGTATTGAAAGTCAAACTTTTTGGGATCAACTTTTGCACTCCCCCGGAGAAATTCTCTCTAAAAGTAATCAAACCCCTTATACTGTTTATACTCCCTTTTGGCGAAACTGGAATGCTCAATCTAAATTGTCTCCAGTTACTCCCCCTGAAAAATTGACGGGTTTAAACGAGGAGGAAAAAACTATTGTCAAAGAATTAGGTGCAATTAATTTACCATCTCTCCAAGACTTAGGTTTTCACTGGGAAACTGAATTACCCCTATCTCCGGGGGAAACATCTGCCTTAGAAAGATTAGAATATTTTTGTCAATCTCCCATCTATAATTATGAGTGCGATCGCAACTTTCCTTTTCTTGATGGTACATCTCAACTAAGTGCTGCCCTTAAATTTGGGGCTGTTTCTCCGAGAATATTATGGGAAAAAAGTCAAGCAGAATTAACAAATTGTAATAGTGACGAAGGGAGAGAAAATATAATTGCTTGGCAAAAGGAAATCGCTTGGCGAGAATTTTATCAACATTGCCTATATTTCTTTCCTGAATTGGCAGAAGGGGCATATCGTCAACCTTTTAAAGAATTTCCATGGGAAAATGATCAAAATAAATTTCAGGCATGGTGTAATGGTATGACAGGTTATCCCATCGTCGATGCGGCAATGAGACAACTCAACGAAACAGGATGGATGCACAATCGTTGTCGCATGATCGTTGCTAGTTTTCTTACCAAGGACTTAATTATCGATTGGCGTTGGGGAGAAAAATACTTTATGCAGAAACTCTACGATGGAGACTTAGCCGCTAATAACGGTGGTTGGCAATGGAGTGCTTCTAGTGGCATGGATCCCAAACCCTTAAGAATCTTTAACCCTGCTTCTCAAGCCCAAAAATTCGATCCCGAGGCGGAGTATATTCGCACATGGCTACCTGAAATCAGACACTTAGATACCAAAGACTTAGTCACGGGGAAAATATCCCCTCTTGAGGCGAATAGCTGTGATTATCCTTTACCTATCGTTGATCATAGTCAACAACAAAGAGAATTTAAAACACTCTATCAATTAGTGGGATTTAAACATAAATCACCCCCTAATAACTATTGACATTGAGCAATTTTCATCAATAATGAAATTATATATTTCTCAATAAATAATCCAATCATTAAATATGACTTTAGAATATCCAGAAGACTTAAGATACCTCGATTCCCATGAATATGTGCGTCTTGATGGAGAGATTGCCACTATTGGCATTACTGCTTTTGCCATTGAAGAGTTAGGGGATGTTGTCTTTCTTGAATTACCTGAATTGGGAGATGCCATCGCCATTGAAGATAATATTGGTACAATTGAATCTGTCAAGGCAGTGTCAGAAATTTATGCCCCCGTTGCAGGTACAGTGATAGATCGGAATGAAATGTTAATAGAATCCCCAGAGGCGATCGCAGATGATCCCTATGGAGAAGGATGGTTAATCAAAGTTAGACTAGATAATCCAGACGATGAACTAGAAAATACCCTTTCTGTTCATGAGTATAAATCATTAATTGAACCCGAAGAATAAACAAGCATCCCAAATTAGTTGCCATCAACCTAACTTTTAAGATATTATGAAAAGAAAATGAAAAGATAATGAAAAATCTTCATGGGTAAGTTTTCACAATTTAGTCATAAATTCCTCCCATTGACAGTTTTACTAGGATTGACATTGATGGGTTGTAATAATTCATCGGTAGTGAATCCTAATCTTGATTCTCAGGGAGGAGAAATTAGTGGCACAGAGTTAAACCAAGAGGAGGGGAAAAAAAAGGTTTTAACTAGCTTCACTATTTTGGCAGACATGGCAAAAAATGTAGCCGGAGATAAATTAATCGTAGAATCCATTACTCGAATTGGCTCAGAAATTCACGGTTATGAGCCAACTCCTAGCGATTTAGTCAAAGCCGAAGAAGCGGATTTAGTGCTATATAATGGCTTGAATTTAGAGCGTTGGATGGAACAGTTTTTAGGAAGTGTTCAAGATATTCCCTCTGTAGTCTTAACCGAAGGCATTGAGGTAATTCCCATTAGTGAGGGTGAATACGCAAATAAACCAAATCCTCATGCTTGGATGTCGCCCCAAAATGCCTTAATTTATGTGGAAAATATCCGTCAGGCTTTTGTCGAATTAGATCCCGACAATGCTGATACCTATAACGCTAACGCTCAAGCCTATAGTGAAGAAATCAAAAAGCTCGATCGCATCTTAGCTGAAAGTATAGCACAAATTCCCGAAAATCAAAGATATTTAGTCAGTTGTGAGGGTGCATTTTCCTATCTAGCCAGAGATTATAACTTACAAGAAATTTACCTCTGGGCAATCAATGCTGAACAACAGTCAACTCCAAAGCAAATACAATCAGTAATTGAGAAGGTAAAAGCCAACGATATACCTGCGGTTTTCTGCGAGACTACCGTTAACGATGAAGGGCAAAGACAGGTAGCACAGGCAACAGGAGCAAAATTTGGGGGAAATCTTTACGTTGATTCTTTATCAGCCGAGGATGGTGAAGTGCCTAGCTATCTTGAGTTGCTAAGATACGACATCGACACCATAATTAACGGCTTAAGAATTTAGAATTTAGAATTTAGAATCAAGAATTTCTCCTTAACCCCCTACCAAAATAATTTATCACACCAAAAAAAAAATTGCAACCATGAAAACCATGACTCAATCTCTAAACATCAATTTTAATCATCTCAGTGTCACCTATGGCAACGGCAAATTAGCCATCTATAACGCTTCCTCCACCGTTAAACAGGGATCAATTACCGCTTTGGTAGGTCCGAACGGGGGGGGAAAATCAACGCTATTTAAAGCGATTATGGGTTTTTTAAAGCCCACCGAAGGAAAAGTGAGAATTGGAGAATATTCTATCAATCAAGCCCAAAAATCGCAATTAATGGCTTATGTACCTCAAGGGGATGAAGTAGATTGGGATTTTCCGATAAGTGTTTTTGATGTGGTAATGATGGGGCGATATGGTTATATGAATTTTCTGCGTATTCCTAGTGTCAAAGATCGTCGTTTAGTGATGGAAAGTTTAGAAAGAGTCAATTTAGTCGATTTTCGTCATCGACAAATAGGAGAGTTATCCGGAGGGCAGAAAAAACGGGCTTTTCTGGCAAGGGCATTGGCACAAGAAGGCAAGGTAATTCTTTTAGATGAGCCTTTTACGGGGGTTGACGTCAAAACAGAAAAAAATATCATCGATCTTTTGATACAGTTAAGATCCGAAGGAAAAACAATCTTAATTTCTACCCATGATTTAGCCTCTATTTCTACATTTTGCGATCGCACCATCTTAATTAACTGTACCATCTTAGCGGAGGGAAAAATTGAGGATACCTTCACCGAAGAAAATTTGGCCATGACATTCGGCGGTTTACCCATTAGTAGTGTTAAGCAGATTTTTAACGTAAATGGCAAAAGAAGTCCCTAAACAAGTGCGAAGCGGATTAGAGGAT
>CAYPDC010000134.1:0-10661 GCA_964409355.1 uncultured Cyanobacterium sp. | reverse complement strand
GAAAATTAGGCGTTGCTGAATTAGATTATGATTTAGGGGATAGGGTGATGAGGGGGATAGGGTGATGAGGGGAATAGGGTGATGAGGGGAAGGGGTGATGACTTATTACTTAAAAACGAGATTCATACCTTAAATCAGCAATACCGAAAATTCATTATTTATTTACAATTGATAAGAACTATGACTATTTGGGTAAATCAACAAAAAGATGGATGTGGAATTCTTCAAGCCTGTATCGCTACCACCAATCAACAAGCGGCGGCAGATTGTCATGCTGATTGGGTAGCAAAATTAACTCCTCAACAAAGACAACAGGGATGGGAGGTTAGCCTTACCATCGTAGAATCTTGGGATGATGTACCTGTTAATGCTCTTAAAATTAATTAGACTGTAGAAGAGCCTTATTTTTATTACGATTTTGTTATCATTTAACCATCAATTACACATTGCATCATGAATAAAATTATATTATTAACTTCTAGTGTATTAATGGGCTTGATAACGACTTTCCCTAGTCAAGCAGAAAATATAACCCATCTCAATCAATTGTTACAGACAAAACAATGCGAAAATTGTGATCTAGCCAATGCGGGGTTGGTGATGATTGATTTAAAAGGTGCTAACTTGAGAGGTGCTAATTTAGTCGGTGCTAATTTATCTCGTGCAGATTTGACGGGGGCAGATTTACGAGGTGCTAATTTAAGTAATGCTTCTTTTCATGGTGCGAATCTCTCGGGGGCGAATTTAGCGGGGGCTAATGCTTACAATACCGACTTTAGGAATAGTTATGTACAGGGAGTTATTATTGAGGGTTTAGACCTCAGTAACGCTCTTATACAAGGCACAGTGGGCATTCCTGCCACAGCCGCTAGTGCCGAGCAATTTTATCTCTGGGCATTATCAGAGGACAAAAAAGGTAATTATAAAGCGGCCGCCCAATTTTACTCTCAAGCCATCAATCTTAATCCCGATTTGGCTCAGGCTTATTTAGGGAGGGCAGTGATAAAATCTCGTTATGGACAGGTAAATAGTGCCATTCAAGATGCCGAAACTGCTCAAAGTTTGTTTGAAAATCAAGACAATTCCGAGGGCTATTTATTGTCTAGTCGCTTCGCTCAAATAGTTAAAGCAAGGGCTGAAGCTGACGAAAAAGAGGGCAATGAGGGAAGTCCTCAATTTGTTCAAATCGTAAATGCGATCGCACCTATGGTCTTGAAATTTTTTATGCCTTGATATTAGGATAAGAAAAAAGATTTTTGTGTGAGAAAAATTAGATTTCATGGCATTACCAGAAACCATTGTCGAGGTGAAGATCACTAGCCAATCTTGGAATAGAGGAGAAATAAAAGGGGAAGTGAACGCAGGTAGTTACCAATGGTACTTTCTCTGGCACTTTCCCCCCGGAGAATTATCTATTACTCCCACATTAGGGCGTAGTTTAATCAAAGAACCTCTGAGTCGTTTTTTAGAAAGATATGATTATCAATTAGAAGTAGGAGGGGATTACCAATTTTGTTTACGCGCTAAACTTTAACTCACATCTTGCACCTCACTTGAAAATTTTACTGGTTATGGGAAGTAATGAGTAATGAGTAAGATTTTTCCTTGGTAGTTCGGGCTAGAAGCCCGAATTCGGTCGATGTCCATTGTACCCTATCGAGAGCAGTCGAGATGCCGAACTCCCAACTCCCAACTCCTATTTATTGATCACTGAAACGAGGAGTCATACAGTAAGGACAATCCAACCATTGTTGTTGTAACTCAGCACCGCAACAACTACAGGTTAAAGAGGATTTTCTTTTTGCCTTTAATTCCGCTTCTAAACCAGAATCAGTAAATGTCACCCTTTCTACTTCTTCTAAAGTAGTATGACCTTGACGCACCAGATTTAAACTATAAGCGAGAATTGTCACCATTCCTTCTTCTACTGCTTTTTCTTTGATCATATCTGTAGTTGCACCTCGGTTAATGAGTTTCTGTAACTCCTCACTCATCACCATAAACTCATACACCCCTACACGTCCTTTGTAGCCACCGCCACCGCATTTACCACAAAGAGTTCCGTTTGCCTGTGCCTCTTGCAACCCTTCAGGGGTTAAAGTATTGGCTTTATAGAAAGTTACAGATTCTTCTCCTGACACAGATAAACCAAAACGGGCTAATTCTTCTTTGGTGGGAGTATAAGCTATCTTACATTGACTACAGACCCGACGCATTAATCTTTGAGCTAATACCCCCAATAACGCCCCAGAAATCATAAAAGGTTCAACTCCCATTTCATCAAGACGGGCGATCGCACCTGCCGCATCATTAGTATGTAAGGTAGTTAAGACAAGGTGTCCAGTCAAAGCAGCCTCGATCGCAGTTTTAGCAGTTTCCGCATCCCTAGTTTCACCTACCAGAATAATATCAGGATCTTGCCGTAGAAAAGCCCGAAGAATAGAAGCAAAATCCATGCCCTTCTCTCGAATAACCTGTACCTGAGTAATCCCTTCTAAAGCATATTCGATGGGATCTTCGGCGGTACTAATGTTCACCCCCGGCTCATTTCTTTCCGCTAAAATCGAATAAAGAGTCGTTGACTTACCAGAACCTGTCGGACCTGTGACCAAGATCAATCCAAAAGGACGACCAGCAATATCACGCACCTTTGCCAAAGTTTCCTCGTCAGAAATCAAGAAATCTAAACCCAACTGAGTTGCTGAGTTGTCTAAAATCCGCAAACAAACCTTTTCCCCGTAACGACTTGGTAAACAGTTAACCCGAAAGTCCACATTTCTACCCTGAAACACCCGACGAATTTTACCGTCTTGAGGTAAACGACGTTCGGCAATGTCTAATTCCGCCATAATTTTAAAACGGGCAACCACGGCAGTAGTGATATGCTTAGGTAGGGTAAAATATTCTCGCAAGACACCATCTTTGCGTAAACGCACCCTCATACGAGTTTCTTGAGGTTCAACGTGAATGTCAGATGCACCTTCTTGTAAAGCCTTAATTAAAATTTTATTGACTAATTTGATAATTGGTGCTTGGTTAGCATCACTGGAAGTTAAGTCACCATCAGGATTCTCTTCCTCCGCCTCATCCAAATTTTGATCTAAATCATCAACAATATCACTGACATCTCCTAGTTTATCTAATTTTTTCTTCTCTTTTAATTCGGCTTCTCTTTTTTGTCTTTGTTTATCTTCCTCATAAAACTTGTTAACTAACTTATCAAAATCTTCCTCTGTAATAACAATACGTTGTAAATTAAGACCTTTATTGCGCAATATTTTCTTAATATCGTCTAAAGCCTCTAAATCGTCAGGATTAACCATGGCCACCACAATAATTGGTGGTTCACCCTCAATACGGCGTAAAGGTAAAATTTTGTGACGACGACAAACCTGAATTCCTACCACCGACTCAATCAAATCCACCATTTGCTCGGAGGCAATCTCTTCTGATTCAGGATCAACACAATCCACCCCATAAAGGATTTTTAACTCAAACAGTTGATGTTGTTTATACTGCCGTACCAACTCGGGAGATAAGGCTTTATGGGTAAATTCTTCTAAAACTTTCACTAAAGGCTTTTTGGTATTTCTTACTTCTACCAATGCCCTTTTTAACTGATCTTTATCAATATAACCAGATTGAATTAACTTGTTGCCAAAAGGATTAAAATAATCTGGACTAACAAGAGCGGTTTTCAGTTTTTCTTTAGAACTAGAAGAAATAGGAGTTTGAGTCATGGTGGTACTGGAGTATATAATTAACAGAGGGAAGTTGCGAATATTCTCACAATAGAATTCTTACACAATTAAGTAAATAGGGAGCAATACTTTACACATATTTTACCAACAAACGAGAGTTTTTGGTTCTTTTCCTTTAAGCAAATAATCCCCTTGAAAATTCTTCTGATAACTAATACGGTTCTTCTACAGTCAGTAGAATAAAATAAATCTAAAAATTTAAGGTTTTTAACTGATGAATACCAGCAATCTGAAGTAATCACAGCGATCGCATCTAGCAAAAAGTATAAAAAACATACAATAGTATGTTTAGCTAAATTTGAACACTCTAGGCAACACTTCCTAAAGGGAGTAGAATAAAATAAACCTTAGACAGATAAATCCGTGCGTCTGAAACAAGTAATTATTGCCTACAAAGCAGGGGATAAAGACAGTAAGAAATGGGCGGAGAGATGCTCTCAAGAATTAGAAGCCCGTCAATGTAAGGTATTATTAGGACCTAGTGGTATTAAGGATAATCCTTATCCTGTGTTTTTGGCTTCTTCGGGTCAAAAAATCGATTTAGGTATTATTTTAGGGGGTGATGGTACGATTTTAGCGGCGGCCCGTCATTTATCCCCTGAAAACATCCCTATTTTAGCGGTTAATGTGGGGGGGCATTTAGGCTTTTTAACCGAACCTTTTGAACTCTTTAAAGATACAGAAAATTTATGGCATCGTTTGGAAAATGACCTCTATGCTGTGGAAAGGAGAATGATGCTGGAGGCACAGGTATGGGAAAGAGATAAGGATAATCATGAACCTGTGAGCGATCGCTTCTTCTGTTTAAATGAGATGTGTGTTAAACCTGCCTGTTTAGATCGAATGCCCACTTCTTTGCTAGAAATGGAAGTTGATGGAGAGGTGGTTGATCAGTATCATGGTGATGGTTTAATTGTTTCTACTCCCACGGGTTCAACCTGCTATACTGCCTCGGCAAATGGCCCAATTATCCACCCCGGTATGAGTGCGATCGCCGTTACTCCTATTTGTCCTTTAAGCCTATCGAGTCGTTCTCTCATTTTACCACCAAGATCGGTGGTTAGTATCTGGACATTGGGGGATTATGAATTAAACAATAAACTTTGGACAGATGGGGCTTTAGCCACTAAAATTTGGCCTGGACAGTGGTTAAATATCAAAATGGCGGATTGTACCGCACAATTTATCATTCTTCGAGAAGCACATTCCTTTTATAAGACTCTCCGAGATAAATTACAGTGGGCGGGTGCGAGAATATATCATGAAAATAATCATCGTAATTAGGGATTACTGAGCAGGGTTTCAGGTTATACTCAGTCAAAGAATAAATATAAATTTGTCTATTGCCTATGAAGCACTCTCACCAGTAAACTTATCTGCAAAACAGTTTTACCTATATTGATATGTTTTCTTTTATTGCCTCAGTAATTATTACATTATCTTTGCTTTTTTCTCCAGCATGGGAAAAACCCGTTATGGCTTCGATCTTTCATTTTGAGGGAAGTGTGCCTACAGATTTAGGGATAACAGATGGTAAGTTAAAACAATGCCCTCCTTCTCCTAATTGTGTGGTTAGTCAAACAGAGGATGAAACTCACTACATTGAACCTTTAGAGTATAGAGGCGATCGCACCTCCGCTTATGATAATTTTCTCAAAGTGTTATCCGTTGTACCTGATACCGTCATCGTCAAAAAAACTGATAACTATATTCGCACGGAATCGAGAAGTAAAATTATGGGTTTTGTCGATGATGCAGAATTTTATTTTCCTGAAGATCAAAACATCGTACAATGGCGATCGGCTTCTCGTTTAGGGGAATCGGATTTAGGGGTAAATCGTCGTCGTTTAGAGCAAATTCGCTTTGCTTTTAATGATTTTGCCTCACTTCAAAATTAATTATAAAAAACTCCTGACTCCTGACTCCTTTCTTCTACTCATTACTCATTACAAATCATGGCTTTTACAGTAAATCCCATCAAATTTGGCACAGACGGTTGGCGCGGTGTTATTGCCGCCGATTTTACTTTTGAACGAGTGGCTAAATTAGTGCCTTTGTCGGCTCATATCTTACGAGAATATAACCCTAATTCTAACTTGATGATAGTCGGATTCGATCGCCGTTTTTTAGCGGAAGATTTTGCGAGGGTGGCGGCAGATGCTTTACAGGAGGTAGGTTTTGATGTCTTGTTATCCGATTGTTTTGCCCCTACTCCTGCTTTTAGTTGGGCAGCAAAGGAGAAAAATGCTTTAGGTGCGTTGGTTTTAACCGCTAGTCACAATCCTGCGAAATACTTGGGATTGAAGGTAAAAGGGGCTTTTGGAGGTTCTGTCAGCGAAGATGTTACCCAGAAAATCGAAGCCTTAATCGCCTCCGATGACACTGTTACGGCAACTAATAAAGGTAGTATAACTCTATTTGACCCTTGGGAAAGTTATTGTCAACAACTGCGATCGCAAGTCGATGTGGATTTAATCAAAGATGCCATCGCCTCTGGTAAATTAAAAGTATTAGTGGATGTGATGCACGGTGCCGCTTCTGGCGGTTTACGTCGTTTACTAAACTGTGATATAGAAGAAATTAACGCTAATCGAGATCCCCTCTTTGACGGGGGTGCGCCTGAACCAATGCCCCGTTATATTTCTGAATTATTCCGTACAGTCAAAGAAGATGCCAAAAATAACCCCCATAGATTGCGAGTCGGTTTAGTGTTTGATGGAGACTGCGATCGCATCGCCTCTGTGGATGGACAAGGGAACTTTTGTAGTACACAAATTTTGATCCCCATTTTAATCGAGCATTTAGCCCAGAGAAAAGGGATGAAGGGCGAAATTGTCAAAACCGTGAGCGGATCGGACTTAATCCCCAAAATAGCCCAGTTTCTGAACATTCCTATCTCTGAGACGGCGATCGGTTATAAATACATTGCAGAAAGAATGCTACAAAATCAGGTATTAGTGGGGGGAGAAGAATCAGGGGGAGTGGGTTATAGCAATCATATTCCCGAAAGAGACGCTCTTTTATCAGCTTTATACGTCCTCGAAGCAGTGGTACAATCAGGAAAAGACATTAGTGAGTTATACAATAATCTCCGTCAACAAGTGGATTTTACCTCAGAGTACGATCGCATCGACTTACCTTTAAAAAACATCGAACACAAAAACCATTTACAACAGAGACTTTCAGACAACCCTCTCACAGAAATAGCAGAAAAGAAAGTCATGGATTGCCTAGCCATTGACGGGTATAAATATCGCCTTGAGGATAGCAGTTGGTTATTGATTCGTTTTAGTGGTACTGAACCATTATTGCGTCTATATTCCGAAGCCCCTACCTTAAAAATAGTCCAAGAAAACCTCAATTGGGCAAAACAATGGGCAACTGAGAGTGAGTGATGAGTAATAGACATCTTCAGGAATTATTTTTTACTGGCTCGTAGTAAGGGTTTAAGCCCTTAAAATGTCTATTATTGGAGATGTCTAATGAGTAATGTAGGGGTTGAATATATTCAACCCGTACGGAGTGGGGGGAGAGGGAGGCGTGGGGAGTGTGGGAAACCTCAGTTCGATATAAGAATTGTTGATTTAGGTAGGTTTCAGGTTTCAGGGGGGTTTTTTTAAGATTGATTAATCAATCAAGGTGCTGAAAAACAATAAAATCAATAAACATAAGTTTTTTATCAATTCTTTAACCTAACACCTAACACACTTCGGCTACCCTCAGTGCATCCCCTGATACCTGACACCTTTCATCACTTAAGATTTTATGTCGAACTCAGGTTGGGAAGCATGAGGAGATTATCAAAAAATTAATTCTTCTGACTTCTGACTCCTGACTTCTGCAAGAAGTTCTATAATAAAAGTTAAAGATTTGTTAACAAAGGTAAAAAGATATTATGTCAGTATTGGCGGCGATCGCAGTTTTAGCCATATTAATAGTAGTACACGAATTAGGACATTTTGGAGCGGCAAGATTACAAGGAATTCATGTGAATAAGTTTTCCATTGGTTTTGGACCTATTTTAGCTAAATATAAAGGTAAGGAAACAGAATACGCCATCAGAGCATTTCCCCTGGGGGGTTATGTGGCTTTTCCTGATGATGATCCCGATAGTAAAATTCCTTTAGATAATCCCAATTTATTGCGTAATCGTCCCGTTTTCGATCGCGCCATTGTGATAAGTGCAGGAGTAATCGCTAATCTGATTTTTGCTTATGTTTTATTGGTAGGACAAGTCGCAACCGTTGGCGTTCAAGATATAAACTATCAACAAGGGGTATTGATTCCCGAAATTTTAACTCAGGTAGAATCTCCCGCCCAAAAAGCAGGATTACAAAGTGGCGATATTGTTTTAGCCATTGATAATCAAATTTTACCAGCTCAAGAAGATGCGATCGAAATTTTACGCAATCGTATTCAACAATCCCCTAATCAATCTCTGAATTTTACCATCAAAAGAGGGGAAGAAACTCTTTCTTTAACAGTTACCCCTAATTTAGGAGATAATGGACAAGGAAAAATCGGCGTGATGTTAGCACCTAATGGCGAGTTTATTAAACGTCGTCCTCAAAATATCATAGAAACATTTACCGTTGCTGCTCAACAATTTGAACGTTATACAACTCTAACAGTAAAAGGATTTGGACAATTAATTACTAACTTTCAAGAAAGTGCCCGTCAAGTAGCAGGCCCAGTTGCGATCGTAGCGGTTGGTGCAGAATTGGCTAAAAACGATCTCGGTAACTTATTCCAATTTGGGGCATTAATTAGCATTAACTTAGCCATTATCAATATTTTACCCTTACCTGCCCTCGATGGTGGACAATTAGCCTTTTTAGCGGTAGAAGGACTTACAGGCAAACCTTTACCCAACAAGTTGCAAGAGGGAATCATGCAAACAGGATTAGTCTTACTCTTAGGCTTAGGAGTGTTTTTAATTTTAAGAGATACTGCTAATTTAGCCTTTTTTCAACAACTCTTACCCGAATAGGCTAGGAGTAATGAGTTACGAGTAATGAGTATAAGAATATCTCAGTTCGATATAAAAAATGGTGAAGGCAAGATAGGGAGGTGTGGGAAGCATGGGAAGCTATGAAGAAAATTCTCAAAATCAACCAAAACCCCTTATCAAATTTAGTAAATAATTGTAGAAAATCAATTAGACAAAATACTTTGATTGATAAGCACTACCTAATCTCTAACTCCTAACTCCTAACTCCTAACTACTAATTCTTAACCTATAAATTCATGAGGTTGAGCAATTCCTTTAGGTTGTTCACCTTTGAGGTAAGCTAACATGGTATCAGCGTCAGAAACTTCAAAAGGATCAATAGGGCAATTATCAGAGAAATCAGGCTCAACGAAGATTTTTTCGATCGCGCCATCGTTAACAAACATAGAATAACGCCAAGATCTTAAACCAAAACCGAGGTTAGATTTGTCAACTAACATACCCATTTTACGGGTGAATTCGCCGTTACCATCGGGTAATAAGAAAACATTTTTCGCACCGATTTCTTTACCCCATTTGAACATAACAAAGGCATCATTGACGGAAACGCAGATAATTTCGTCCACTCCTAAAGCCTTGAACTCATCGTATAATTCTTCGTAACGGGGTAAGTGATTAGAAGAACAAGTGGGAGTAAATGCACCGGGCAAAGAGAATACTACGACTTTTTTGCCACCGAAAATCTCTTGAGTGGTTTTGTCTTCCCAACGGTAAGGGTTAGGTTGGATGGACTCATCACGAACACGGGTTTTAAATACGACGTGGGGAACTCTTTCAATTACTGCCATGGGTTAATTTCTCCAAGGTAAATATTTTTATTTATTCTTATCTAAGAATAACTCTTATTTAAGAATCTGTCAATGGCAAGAATCATTTTATTTTTGCTACCTTAGAAAGTAAAGAAAATAAATATAATAAATCTTAATTTCTCAGTAGTTTTAAAATGACTATAACCAAGGAAAATATTATCAAAACTTTAAAATCTAAGGGATTGAGGGTTACCCCCCAACGATTTGCGGTTTACTCTAATTTACTTCATCGCCAAGATCATCCTACCGCCGAACAAATTTTAACGGACTTAAATCAAGATGTGCCGACTCTTTCTCAGGCGACTGTCTATCTTTCCTTACAAACTCTCAGAGATGTGGGTTTAATCAAAGAGGTTTTGCTCGAAGAAGGGGTTTGTCGTTATGATGCCAATATCGAACCTCATCACCATTTTCGTTGCGAGTGTTGTGGCGAAATTGAGGATATTCTCTGGGAGAATTTCACTGCTATTAATCTCACTAATTTAAGAGACGGCTTAAAAGTCCATCGCTATCAAGTTACCGTTTATGGCAGGTGCGATCGATGTCAGAGTGAGGAGTGAAGAGTTGGAGTTGGGAATTGGGAATGAGTTTTCTCAATTTCCGATTAGTTACACAGACGAGTAGGAAGTAAAACTGTGTTGCGTCTAAATTCTGCTAAATATCGCTCTAAAATCACTAATTGAGAGAGATTGAGACTATAATAAGTCCATTTTCCCTGCTGACGACTATTAACTAAATTGGCGTCTTTTAAAGTCTTTAGATGAAAGGATAATTTTGATTGACTAATATCCAAAACTTCTGATATTTCACAAACACACAATTCTCCAGTGCGCAGTAATTCTAAAACACTAATTCTGATGGTGTCGGATAAAGCCCGAAACCCTGCCATAATTTCTTTTTGTGAGTCAATTTCGATGGATAGCAATGGTAATTTTCTCCTAAACTTAATATAACTTATCTAAATAAGCACCGAAAATATCTTTAATTTTAGCTTAAATATCGAAAAAGTCTGAGTTGGGAGTTAGGACTCATTGTTCGCTTATTTGAAAAAGTCAAAGAGTGAAAAATAACTTCAAATGT
>CAYPDC010000133.1:0-10666 GCA_964409355.1 uncultured Cyanobacterium sp. | reverse complement strand
ACACGAATTTTTAAGTTTTTAAATGCTAAAGATATTAACCAAGAAATCTTATTAAAATTATTAGAAAGTGATGAGATTAAATCTAATTGGGAAAAAATCAGTGAATTTGTTAAGGTTGTAGATCAAAAAAGTTTCACTATTTCAGAGATAGCTAAATATTCTTTTATTTTTCAGAATGATTTTATTCTCTCCAATGTAGAAAATATTTATAAGATAGTCCAATTTTTAGAAAAAAATAATATTACAGTAAATGAAATCATATCTTTTATTAACGATGGCGAAATCGAGAAGATTAAAAATGAGATGGAAACTATTAAAACATCTATACAAGAAAAAAAAGATTTAATAAGAGAAAAACAAGTAGAAATTAATCATAAAAAAAATGAGATTAAATCCTTAGAACAAATTATACAAAATCTCAATAAAGAAGTGGGAAACTTAAATAAAGAAATACAAGTTTTACAAGCAGAATTAAATGAGTTTTTGTAAAGCTCGATCGAACTTTAACTATTGTATCAAGGAGAGTTCGATCGAAGTTCAGATATTATAGATTATCAAATTCATTAATACTTAATCCAGCTTGTTTCAGAATACTGCTTAAAGTGCCAATGGTTATCTGTTATATAAAACTTACTCATTGTAATTTTTCTAACATGGGGAGAATAGTGGCACAAGGAGGCTCAAAATGCAATTCAAGGGCTTCTTGAAGATTTGCTAATGCTTCGGTTTCTGTTTCTCCTTGACTAGCAATCTCAACTTCTAAACATTGGGCAACAAACCAATTTCCCTCTGGAAAGACTCTGGCAGTAAAAGTTTGTATCATATTTCTAATCAGGAATGATCTTATTTTAACCATTTATATTACTTTCAAACCATAGTTTAGCACTAAAATACAAAATTATGGCTTAAATTAATGATTGAAAATTGGGTAATGGCACAACTTTAAGGAAAACTTCAGAGGAGAATATCGATCGAATCTCAATTATCATAACAAGAAGGGCTCGATCGAACTTAAATATTTGATAAAATCAAAACGATATTAACTAATATAAACAAAATAACATGAGACAAGTTTTATTATATCGAGATGAGGATGGTTATTGGATTGCAGAATGTCCTAGTTTAAAAGGTTGTGTTTCTCAAGGGGAAACAAAAGAAATAGCTTTAATCAACATCAAGGAAGCTATTAACGGTTATATCAAAGCCTTAGAAGAAGATAATATTTCCATTCCACCTGAAAATTTTGATGCTTTATTAGTAGCGGTATGACAAAAATTCCCAATGTTTCAGGAAAAGTGTGTATTAAAGCACTAGCAAAAATTGGTTATTATCAAAAACGCCAAGAAGGAAGTCACATTATTTTAAGAAAAGATAATCCTTTTTCGCAAATTGTTGTACCTAATCATAAAAATATCGCTAAAGGTACGTTAAGAACAATTATAAAAAGTGCGGGTTTAACTATAGATGAATTTATTAATTTATTATAAATTTTAACTCTAACTATTATATAGGGGAGAGTCAATGAAAGTATATTTTACGGGAAAACCTTAGATAGAAATATCGATCGAACTTTAACTATTGTATCAAAAAGAGTTCGATCGAATCAACAAAAACGATAATATATTTAGTAGAGAAGATTTTTAACATAGAGTAACAAAAAATATGCTCAACAATATACAAGTCAAATGTGAGATTTTTCAAGAAGATGATTTATATGTAAGTATTTGCCCCGAATTGAATGTCTCTAGTTTTGGCGAAACCATCGAAGAAGCTAAAGCATCCTTACAAGAAGCCTTAATGGCATTTTTAGAAGAGTGTGAGGAAATGAATACTTTACAGGAAGTTTTGCAAGAGGCAGGTTTTATTCAGGAAAATAATGTTTGGTTGCCTCGTAAACCTCTCATTTCAGAGTTGATGGCGATCGCTTAACATAATGGCTAAAATTACACCCATTCCTTATCAAAAACTCGTCAAAATCTTTGAATTGGAAGGATTTACCGTTAAGCGTCAAAAAGGCGATCATTTAATTCTGACTAAACCTAATGTATCTCGCCCTATCGTTATTAAAACGAGTCCTCGTAATGTTGCAGTAACTCATATTATGACTAATTTAAAAACGGCGGGTATCTCAAGGGATAAATATTTAGAACTTTTAGAACAAGTGTAATAAGTAAATTTAATTATGTATCACAAAAGATAACTTTACGGAAAACTTCAGAGAAGAATATCGATCGAACTTTAACTATTGTATCAAGGAGGATCGATCGAACTTTAAAATTATGTAATTCTTCTTTTCAAGAGAGTATAAAAATCTCCTCTTTTACCAATCATGAGAATAAAAACTGTTTTCACATCTTCATCGACAATATAAGCAATCCGATATTGTTGCTTGATAATCGTAATATGGTAAGAAAGAATCCCACGTGAAGTAATCACATTCGTTTCACTGAAATGTGAGCTTCTCGTCTCATCTGCCAATGCTTTACAATACTCCGAATCTAATCTAAGTATTGTCGAGTCTTACTCAGCATCTCTGGTATTGCTACCTTTATGGCTTTCGCCAACCCGAGCAGGAAACCGCCTTCCGCAGTTCCATAGAATACAAATTCTATTCGCTTCTCAACCATGTCCATAAAAACTTGTTTAGAGGGTCAGTGGGTTGATTGCTTCCCCGATCTGCCGCTAGTACAACTAAGCCTTTTAGTCGGTCGGGTGGGTCAATGACCAACTATATTCTACTAGACGGATGTTTTATTTGACAATATTTTTTCTGAAAATATAATCAAACAAAACGCTTCATGAATTTGCCAAAACTTGTGCTGAGCGTAGTCGAAGCATTCATCCTCTAATCCGCTATGCTGAGATTAGGGACTTCTTTTGCCATTTACGTTAAATCACCTTCGAGATTATGACCCATATCAGGGGATAATAAAATATTCGGTATATATTTATTTTTAATCTGTTCACGAATTTGGGGATCAAGTTTTTTTAAGTCTTTTTTTATTCTTGGATGATATTGATCTTTATACATCGAAGGCTTCGTCTCTGTCTAAAAATTTTAATCTCTTGAGTAAAACATCATTTTTCCTCTCCAAAAGTTCCGCCCCTTCTTCTGTTAAAAGAAGATATAGAGTTTCAATTTCTTGTTTGTTCATAGAGGTTATTAATTCTGCTATATTTTCAATAGGTATATCGATCGAGAGTTTTGTCATAATTCTTCTCTACAAACTTGCCATAAAAAACTATTGAACATTATTATAGTCGAAACTCTTTGTTTATTATCTATTGACGATCGAAGCGACAAAAGCAACTATTCCTTGACATCGAACTCAGGTATTATAGGTTGGCAAAATCGATCGAACTTAAATATTGTATCAAGGAGGATCGATCGCATTTATAATTAAATATCGTATTTTTTGCACAATGGCTTTAAATTAATTCTTTTTCCTTAATCTTGGGCTTTATTCTTATATGACACGGAGCAAACCTAAAACCTGAAACCTGAAACCTAATAAAACTTAACAGATGAATGAGTGCGTAACGTCAGTTATAAGCATTTCTCCTTACTTCTGACTCCTATCCCTAATAATAATCTCACAACTCAAATAGGATCACTATATACTATTCTGTTAATTGTTATTTAGAAAAATTGCTATCTAATTATAATGACTAATACAGAAGATAAAGACTATACAAAAGTAGAGCTAAACCGAGATGACAAAGGCTCAAAAGCCCGTCAGTTATTGGGGATGAAAGGTGCATCTCAGGCGAAAAATATCTGGCAAATTAGGCTTCAGTTGATGAAACCCATTACATGGATTCCCTTGATTTGGGGAGTTGTTTGTGGTGCGGCTTCTTCTGGTGGTTATGTATGGGGATTTAATGATTTTCTCATGGCTTTAACCTGTATGTTAATGTCTGGTCCTCTGTTAGCAGGTTATACTCAAACTATGAACGATTTTTACGATCGAGATATTGACGCTATTAACGAACCTTATCGCCCCATTCCTTCAGGTGCTATTTCCGTACCTCAAGTTGTCGCTCAAATTTTAATCTTATTATTAGCTGGAATTGGAGTTGCTTATGGTTTAGATGTATGGGCAGGACATGAATTTCCCATTCTTACTTGTTTAGCCGTTGGTGGATCGTTTATTTCCTATATCTATTCTGCACCGCCATTAAAATTAAAGCAAAATGGTTGGTTAGGTAACTACGCTTTAGGTTCGAGTTATATCGCTTTACCTTGGTGGGCTGGTCATGCTTTATTCGGGGAGTTAAACTGGACAGTAGTAATCCTTACCCTCGTTTACAGTATGGCTGGTTTAGGTATTGCTGTGGTTAATGATTTCAAGAGTGTAGAGGGCGATCGCACCTTGGGTTTAAAATCTTTACCCGTGATGTTTGGCATAACTACTGCCGCTTGGATTTGTGTGATTATGATTGATGTCTTTCAGATTGCCATGGGAGCATATTTAATTTATCTAGGTCAAAATCTTTACGCTACTATATTATTACTCTTAGTTATTCCTCAAATCACCTTCCAAGATATGTACTTTTTGCGTGATCCTTTGAAAAATGATGTTAAATATCAAGCAAGTGCGCAACCTTTTCTCGTCTTAGGAATGTTGGTAATGGGATTAGCTTTAGGACATTCTGTCGGAATTTAGAATTGAGAGGTATCAGGTGTCAGGTGTCAGGTGTTTTTTAATGATTCTTCCCATGCCTCCCCATCTTCCCACTCCCCAACACTCCAACACCCCGAACCCCTATCATGCTAAAATCCTTCACTAACTGGTTAAATCAAAAATCGTGGCGAAAAACTGGTTTCGCTGTGGTTAGTGCCTCTTTGATCACAAGTACCCTTACTGTTATCATCAAAGAGTTAGGAGGATTGGAATATTTTGATTTAGGTGTTTATGATCAATTAATTAAATTACGCACTACCGAAAAAGAAGATACTCGTTTATTAACAGTCTTAATTACAGAAGATGATATTCAAAAATTGGGAAAATGGCCTCTCACCGATGCAACTTTGGCTAAAACCCTCAATAATCTTCTACAACATAACCCCTACGGCATTGGGATAGACTTATATCGAGATTTACCCGTTAACCCCGGAGAAGCAGAATTAAATAATCTTTTCAGCAATAGTAGTAAAATTTCTGCGGTGTGTAAGTTAGAGTCAGAAAATCAACCTGCTGTGCCTCCTCCTCCCAGTTTACCCATTGATTTAGTCGGTTTTGCGGATATTCCTATGGATGGCGATGGAGTAGCAAGACGCAATCTATTTTATGTCGATACTCAAGATAGTAAATGCAATACTTCTTATTCTTTAGGGTTGCAAATGGCGTTAAGTTATTTAATAGCAACAGGAATCGAGCCTGAAATCACCGAAGATGGTTTATTAAAGTTAGGTAAAGTGACTTTAAAGCCGATTAATCGCAGAATGGGTGCTTATCGTAACATTGATGCCAGTGGTTATCAAATCATGATTGACTATGGTAGGGGGGAAAATCCTACTCCTACAGTGACTTTAACTGAGGTTTTAGAAAATAAAGTCAATGTCGAATTAATTACCGATAAGATTGTTTTAATTGGTGTTTCTGCCCCTAGTTTAAAGGATACTTTTTATACTCCCTTTAGTCGTCGAGGGGAAGATGTGGTGTTAATGCCGGGGGTGACGCTTCACAGTTACATGACGAGTCAAATTCTCTCCTCTGCCATTGATGGTAAGCCTTTAATCTGGAGTTGGCAAGAGTGGCAAGAAATTATATGGGTTTATCTTTGGGGTTTTGGTGGTAGTGCCTCAATTCTTCTTCTTTCTCGCCCTTTATGCATGATTTTGACTCAATTTGGCGGAATTATTCTCATTATCGGTAGTGCCGTTATGATCTCTTTTGTGGGAGGATGGATTCCCGTTGTGCCTCCTTTAGTGGCTTTTCTCGGAGGTGCGATCGCCCTTGTGGGTTATAATGCTTATCAGGCAAAACAAGAGCAATTAACCATTCAACAACAAGTAGCAGATCAGCAAAAGTCGATCGCCATGCTACAAATGTTATTGGAAAATCAATCACAAATAAGTGTCCCCTCCTCGCTTCTAGGATATGACAAAGGATCAGTGATTGTTAACCGCTACGAAATCACTAAAGCATTAGGAAAAGGCAGTTTTGGCAGTACCTACTTAGCTAGAGACTTACTGCGTCCGGGTAAACCTTACTGTGTAGTAAAAAGATTAACACCCTCATCAAAAGAGCCGAAATTTTTAAAAATTGTTCAACGGTTATTTAAAACCGAAGCAAAGATTTTAGAGAAAGTAGGCAAACATGAAAAAATACCGCAACTTTTAGCTTACATCGAAGAAAACGATGAATTTTTCCTTATTCAAGAGTATATCGAAGGAAAAACCATAATGAAAGAATTAAGAGAAAAAGGGAAATATAGCGAAAAAGAGGTGTTAATTTTAATAGAGGAAATTATATCAATACTGATTTTTATTCAAGAATATAATCTGATTCACCGAGATATAAAACCCGATAACATCATTCGCCGTAGTAGAAATAATTCCATTGTTTTAATTGATTTTGGTGCCGTCAAACAAATTTCTCGTAAAAGTGACCAAAAAACCGTTATCATCGGCAACGAAGGCTATGCCGCCCCCGAACAATTAGCAGGACAACCTTCTCTCAGTAGTGATATTTATGCCACAGGAATGTTAGCGATTCACTGTTTAACAGGCATTTTCCCCCATAAATTACCTAAAGACGAGAAAACAGGGGATATTATCTGGGAGGCAACGCAATATGCTAGTAAACCGACTGCTAGTATCATTAAAAAAATGACTCGTTACCACTTTGGCGATCGCTATCAAAATGCCCAAGAAGTAATGAGAGATTTGCAAAAATTCAAACAGAAACGAAAAGAGTTAGGAGTTAGAGGAGTGGGGCGCACATAGGTGGTTTCCAAGAAAGAATTTACCCGTTTCCTTGATAATTACCCGTTTGTGTTTTGGGGGGTTAGGGGGGATCGTACTGGTATATTTATTGTCAGAAATCACCTTAGAATTAGTCAATAATTGCAAAATTACTAGGATCTTAAAAAGGGCTATTTTGTATGATTTTAATAACCCCATCTTCCCCCCCCGCAATAATATTTTTCCCGTCTTCACTCACCGTTAAGCAATTTATTTCTTTAAAGTGAGTTTTAAAAGTAGCAAAACATTCTTGATTATCTAAATCCCAGATTTTTACATTACCGTCCCAACTCCCACTCACTAAATAATTTTCCGTTGGTAAAAACGCTAAATCTGAGATCATTTCACTATGTCCAAGTAATGTAGTAAAAATTGTTTTATTTTGCCAATTCCATAATTTAATGGTGCGATCGAATCCTCCACTTGCCAAGATTTTACTATTAGGAGAAAATGCAATAGCAGTCACTATATGATTAATTTTTAAGGATTTAGCTAGTTTTTTAGTCTTTAAATCAAGAATCTTAATCCATCTTTCTTTACCGGCGGTGGCTAAATATTGACCTTCTTTATTAACTTTAATATTTAAAACTTCATTACTATAGGTACTATAATTAAATACCTCTTTTTTATTATTTAGATTCCACATTCTCACACTTTTATCAGCACTACTACTAATAATAAATTGACTGTCAGGAGTAAAAATAAGGCTTAAAATTTTGTCTTTATGTCCAGAAAATAAACCACCAATGGTAGTAACTAAAAGTCTAGTTTGTAAATTCCAAATTCTGATATTTTTATCATCTCCTGCGGTAGCTAAAAGTTGATTATCGTTACTAATAGCAATAGAATTAATCGTCTTTTTATGCCCTTGTAAACTATAGCTTATTTTCTTTTTTTGCCAATCCCAAATATTAAGTTTGCCTTTGTTATCTGCACTAACTAATATCTCTTGATTATTACTAATAGCTATGGCATTTATGGGATTATTATGTCCAGCTAAAGTATATTTTACTTTCCAAAGTATGTCTTTTATTTCTCCTATTTTAACTTCAGTTTCTGATGATTGATTTTGATTATTTATATCTTTATTTTCTTTATTAAGATTTACCTTTTGCTTCTCTTTTTCTGTATTTATTTCTACTTTTTCCTGCTTATTTTTAAAAGTATTATAAGTAAAACTATAATCGCTTTTATGAGCAGTTTTTTTAGCAATATTTTCTTCCAACTTTAACTCTTTTGCTTTACGCCAATCATTATCCGCTCGAATTTGAAACCCTTGTCTTTCCAAGGCATTTGCCCGACAAATATAGGCTTCTCTATATTCAGGATTCATCTTAATGGCAATAGTAAAATAATCTACTGCTTGGGTAAAATCTTCATCTTCTAAAGCAAGATTCCCTAAATCAAAATAGGTTTTTGGCTCAGTTTTTTTGACTTTTATTCCTGATGAGTTTTGTTGATATTCTTCCGCATCTAAATTTTTACTCCCTGAAATCAGTATCTCATAGGCATTAGCTATTTCCTTAAATTTCTCAGATACGATCGCCTCTTTTTCGGGTTGATTAATAAATAAATCAGGATGCCATTTTTTCGCTAAAATTCGATAGGCTTGTTTAATTTCTTTTTCTGTAGCGTTACATTTTAAACCCAATATTTGATAATATTTTGAAAGTGGATTCATGATAAAAAAAGAGACTATTTAGAATTAGGATTTCTATATAGCAATCAGGAATCATTTATGAGAAATTTCAACTAAATTCCCCCTTTATTTAAGGGGGGTTAGGGGGGATAGTATTCTCACAACTCATAACGGATTGCTATAGTTTGAATAAGATTTAACCCCCACAGGTTAATGATGGCTATTTCTTCTTCTATTAATCCATATAAATTGTACACAATTTCATCCATTTTGCTCTCCCATTTTTCCACATTTACCCCTTATTGAATCTGTTACTGTACAGAAGTGGAAGATCGTTCCCTCTTTAGTAATAAAAAACGACAAAACAACGACAAAAAGAAGAGCAAGAACGAGTAAAACCTTCTATACCTTCTTCCGTCTTGAAGCAGGAAACGGAATTGGAGGATGAATCCATATGAGAACGGCGATTACATGGATGATCCAGTTAATAATTATCATTGGTTTACGGGGGATTCCCACGCCAAAGCTAGTGCTGAATTAATGGAGTTATTAGGACTTCCCAGAGATAAAGATGGTGTTATTAATCATGTGGGTGGTTTTGTTGATGTTCGCAAACCAATACAATGAGTTACTTCCCGAAGCAACGGATACCATTAGTCGATTAGTCAAAACGGTGAATTATTCTCTACTTTGTCATGGGTAGCCTCATTTTGGCGAGTCGCCCACGAAGCCGATACTGGAGATGCGGGATTAGTATTTATGTTATTCGCAGATGAAATTATTGATGCCTTAAAAGATATTCAAGGAAAGTCAGCAGATATTATTATCGCCTATGGCTGTCAACATGGGAAATGGGTGACACCGGGATGGCGATGGGAAGGGCAAAAAGTACAAGTAAGGGCTTATATTCTCAATCTTTCAGGAAAACAATATTTGTCTCTGGAAATGAGTAGTAAATATGCCACTAATTTAATTGGATTTCATCATCTGGGTATTATTGGTGACAAGTATCGGGGAAAAGTTGCGATCGGAGAGACAAAAACCATGAAAATATTTACGACAAAGATGAAAAATAATTTGATGACAGAAGCGACATTATTTGACCCTGATGTTTATGATGATGATGATATTCAAAATATTCTTGATCCTCAATGGTGGGCGAAAAAGTAAAATTTTATTCTAAATTCGAGAATAAAGAATAGAATAAGATTAAGTCAAGTAAGTGTTAACGTAAATGTTGAAACCTCAAGATGTAGTTGTATTATTGAAGGTTCATTGTTTGGGTGATAAATGGACTTATGAGCAGTTGGCGAAAGGTATTAAAGCTAGTTCTTCGGTGGTGTATGAGGCTTTAAAACGTTGTGAGGAATGTCATTTATATAATGCCCGAAGACGTAAGATTTTAACCGAGTCTTTGCTAGAATTTTTAGTTCATGGGTTGAAGTATGTATTTCCTGCCAAGGGGGGAGCTTTGGTGCGAGGTGTACCAACGGCACATTCTGCCGAACCTTTAAAGGGTTTGTTGATGGTAAATGATGAGTCTGCTTATGTTTGGGCTTCAGGAAAAGGTAAAATTAAAGGACAAGAGATTATTCCTTTATATCACTCAGTGCCAGAAGTAGTGGAGGATGATAAGGGATTTTATGAATTGTTATCTTTGGTGGATAGCTTACGGCTAGGGAAGGTGAGAGAGGTAGAATTGGCAAAAATAGAGTTAGGTAAGAGGTTAAATGGCTAATCCCCAAATTGAGAATTTAGAAAGGGTGGCGACACTTTTAGCCTCAATTCCCACTCGCTTTGTTTTTACTGGTGGTGCTACCATCGTTTTATATGTGGATGAAATCTTACAAGATGAACTCCGTCCCACTTTAGACGTGGATTGTGTGGTGGAGGTATTTTCAAGAGGTGAATATTATGCTTTAGCACAAAAGTTACGAGAGGTAGGATTAGAAGAATGTATCCTCAAGGATGCTCCTTTATGTCGATGGCAGTATGATAATTTGGCGTTGCATCATTGCAGGATGATATACAATTATTTATTGTAGGTAAAAAAATAT
>CAYPDC010000132.1:0-10973 GCA_964409355.1 uncultured Cyanobacterium sp. | reverse complement strand
GAGAATTGTCAAAAATATTATAATTATTAGCAAAGACAAATAATTAAGAAAAAAAAGAAGATAAAAACAATAGTTAAATAAAATAGCATTACTATATGAGTTGTAAGAATTTGATCCCCCCTAACCCCCCTTAAACAAAGGGGGAACTTATTTTCAGTTTCTCACGAATGATTTAGGATTGCTAAAGCAGGTTTTGTGCTGTCAAAAAATAAGAATAATAGCCCACAAAAGATTTTTGTTCATCCCAAAATTGAAAAAAAATTGACAGATGCGATCGCGCCTATAACTTAATCACTGTATACTATATAAAGTTTCAAAAAAAAGTGCGAAATGTTGGTTTCATGAAACCAACAATAATGAATTTGCAGATCGAGACAGAATCAGAGTAAAATAGTAATTTGCTTACTAACTAAATTAAATATTAAATTAACATCAGGAGATAATTATTATGGCTCGTGTTTGCCAACTAACAGGAAAAAGAGCAAATAATGGTTTTGCGGTATCTCACTCCCATCGCCGTACCAAAAAATTGCAACACGCCAATTTACAAGATAAGAGAATTTGGTGGGCAGAAGGTAACTGTTTCGTTAAATTACGCATCTCTACCACAGCTTTAAAAACCCTCAATAAAAGAGGTGTTGACGCAATGGCAAGAGAAGCAGGTTTAGACTTAAGACAATTCAAGTGCGAAAGCTAAACCATTTCCCTTAAGAGTTGACGAAGTTATCTTAATTGTAGTTAAGGAAATTAGTGACTAAACCTCATTTCTATCCACACTACCAAAAAAGACAGGCTCAACTCTTAATCCTACCACGGCAGAAGGGCGCACTACCATATACTCCCCCTGAATGTTTTTGATTGGCACATTAATAAAATCTTTAGAATCCGCTTTGGGTACTAACTCTCCACTGTACCATTTTTGAAACTCTTGAATACTGGGAAATCTCACTTCTTCCCGATGACCATTACTTATTAATATATGTACTAGATACTCGTCTGGTTTTCTCGCCATAAACTCTTTCCTAATGCTTTATTCTCACGCTATCTTAATCATTTTCTCATAAAATCAGGAAAAAAAACGGTTCTTCATGACTTAGTATGCAAATTGCATTTTGAAAACGAGAGATCAAGACTTCCAGCTTTCACAGCATACCATCTCGTGAAGAACCAAAAAAACAAATTTTAATGGGGTTCAGGATAAGGAGATTTCTGAAATAAAGACTTACGCAACGAGAAGCAAGAGAGCCACTAATTTCTTCGACTAGGGAGGCTCAATGGCACATTAATTTTAGCACCATTTTTACCATTACCATTATTATTATTATTCGACTCCAATAACAAGGAACGAATTAACCTTGCCGTGGCTTTTTCTGCTAAACCTCCAGCGATTTTTTGTCCTAATTTTTGGGTTTCCTTATTCTGAATAATATTAGTTACTACGGTTATTAATTTTAAAGGATCATAACCATCGGTTTCTTGTAAAATTTTAACAATATTCATCAATTTTTCAAAAGATTCGTCTTGATTTTCATTTTGATGATTGCCATTTTTACCATTGCCATTATTGTGATTATTATTGACAGGCAATCCATTTTTTAAACCAAAAGTTTCCCTCAAAGTAGTAGAAATATTAACCCATGTTTTTTGCCCGAAATTATCTAAAGAATTGACAATTTCATCCGCTAATCTCTCTCTGATAAACTCCCCTCTTTCGGATAAAAGAAAATCTAAGCCTTGATTGACAACTTTGTCAAAATCGTAGTCAGGGGAATCTTTAGCGTTTCTCAACAAGTTTTCTAAGCGATTCCAACGGAAACTACCATCTTTAAATAATAAGTCTTTCAAAGACTTTCTCAACTCAGGAGATTGATCCGTTAACAATCTTTTAGCAACATAGGGATAGGCTTTACTTAATACCTTGAAATTGGGATCGATGTTAATAGCAATACCTTCTAATGTCACCATTGAGCGAATAATCAAAGCATAATACGCTGGAACTCTGAAAGGAAATTCATACATCATCGCCGACATTTCATCGGTAATTTTCTTAAAGTTAAGTTCGGCTACACTAGCACCGAGGGCATTGTTAAAAACGTTGGCTAAGGCGGGTATAATCGGTTTTAAGTCTGTTTCGGGAGTTAAAAAGTCTAATTTGACATAATCATAAGCAAGGGCATCAAAATCACGATTAACTAGGTGTACGATCGCATCGATTAAACCATAGCGTTGATAGGGTAAAATGGTACTCATCATCCCGAAATCGAGATAAGCCAGTTTACCGTCTTCCATTGCCAATAAGTTACCCGGATGGGGATCAGCGTGGAAAAATCCGTGTTCTAATAGTTGTTGTAAGGAACATTGTACCCCTATTTCTACTAATCTGGTGGCATTAATACCTTGAGCCTCAATTTCCTTGATTTTGGTTAATTTCATGCCATTAATCCATTCCATCGTCAAGACTCGGCGCCCTGTATATTCCCAGTAAATCTTCGGCACATAAATTTCGGGGATATGCCCGTATAATTCCTTAAATCGGGAAGCATTTTCTCCTTCTTGCAGATAATTCATCTCCTCAAAAATACGCTCGGCTAATTCGTCGGTGATTGCCACTAAATCTGAGCGAATCCTTTTTACATTTCCTTTCACCCAAGATGCGATCGACCTCATAATATAAATATCTAGGGTGATACGTCTGACTAAATCAGGGCGTTGCACTTTAATGGCTACTTCTTCCCCTGAGTGTAATCTTCCCCGATATACTTGCCCTAAAGAGGCGGCAGCGATGGGATGATCAGAAATTTCGGCATATACTTCATCAGGTTTTGCGCCCAATTCCTCCTCAATGAATTGATAGGCGATGTCATTGGCAAAGGGAGGAAGTTGATCTTGTAATCTTGTCAATTCATCTAAATAAGCAGGAGGTACTAAATCAGGGCGTGTTGACAATGCTTGACCAATTTTAATATAAGCAGGTCCTAATTTGGTCAGAATTTCTCTTAATTTTACTGCTCGTTTCAACTCATTTTTTTTGGTATTTCCCCAACGAGAATCCCACCAACTATCGAAAATAAAAGAAAGTAAAGGAAAGATAATATTTAATAATCTTGTAAATACTTGTAAAGGTCTTTGACGATAATATTCAATAATCATTTCTGGATGATAGCGCCAACTATCAGGCAACATATCACTTACAGGTCCTAAATTTTCCTTATGTTTAGCAGGGATAACAACAGGGTTAGCATGGACATTGACAATATTTTGATCATTATGGGAATGATTTTCTTTATTTTCTGGGGGGGAGATCGTTTGAGTCATAAAATTTTTACTATACTCTTTATCTTTAGTCAAGCACCTAGTTTTGTTAACTATTGTAACAATATTTTCATCTTATGCCAGTAAAAATAATTTCGGGGAAAGATATTTAACGGACAGATTCGGAAAAAAAATATTATCATATTCTTAACCAAGCAAAGAGTAACGGTGTAAACTCCAACAGAGGAAATTAATAATGGTATTTGATTCTAATTTTTTTCAGCTCGAATCAGAAACAACATTCAAGAATACATTAATTGAATATTTACAGAAACAACATCCAGAAACACTAGAAAGAGTTGCCCAATCGGCAACCCCCGAAGTCAGAGAAATTATCACCCATAATGTACAGGGTTTGTTAGGAGTTTTACCCGCTGATGGATTCAATGTGCAAATTGTGACGGATAGACAATATTTAGCGAATTTATTAGCTTCAGCAATGATGACGGGTTATTTTCTTTGCCAGATGGAGAAAAGAAAGGATTTGGAAGATAGTATTCGCAATACTGATTCTCTCTAATTGTTATACTCACTAGACTTCATAGTAAAAATTATGGTTCTCTTACTTTAACTATGACAAATTATAAGAAAAACTGTGATATTTTTCAGGAAAATTGAGTTAAATTTATTTAACGATCTCCATTAGCAATGAAATTCATTTCATTGTGAGATAGTGTTTTTGAATCACAAATCGCTTTGCAATAAATTGACAAAGCTAGTAAATAACGTTCAATTAATTGAACTAATAAAATGCAATTGTTATAAATTAACAGTTTTTATTTAACCTAACACTTGCCACCTGAAACCTAACACCTTTTTTGAAGAAAAAATTTATCATAACTACTGTAAAAGAGCCATTATTATTTTTCTACCGTAAAACAGGCAAAATGCCTGTATTTATAGAGATGCCAATGTTGATTTCTACCATCCTGTGATAGAAGGGGTATTTAAGAGGGGTTTGACTTCCTCGGAAGGTTGAGGATTGTCTTCCTCTCTGACTTCAATGCAAAAAGTAGCCGTGTTAAAACCACCAAAACGTTGCACTGTACTTGTTCTCATGCGAATATTATCATTAACAAACCAGAATTTTTCATGAATGGTCATGGTTTCGTATTCTGTGGTTAAGATTAAAGCATCTTCATGATCTAAATAATATTCTCCGGCAACGGGTACTATTTCCGCATAACCTCTTTCTCTGAGGAGTTTTCCTTCTCTGGGATTATCTTGATTTGGTATTAAGGCAAATACGGTTTCCCCTTGATGATTTTCGTTTTCTTTATCCCATTGCATCGCCCCATCCCAGGTTACATAAGAGCCTCCAACCGATAAATTAGGATCATAGGAGTGCATTTCGCAAATTTCTTTTATTTTTGGGTTATTTTGTTCTAAATGCTCTACTTTTATCTCTGATCCTCCTGTTTCTGCTCTCCTGAAGGGTAAATGATGAGTGGTACGCTGCGATCGCCACTTTCCTGCACTATTTTGAAAAAAAGTCAATCCATCCATAAGAAAATTTAATAAAAATTAATATTTGACTAAAAACTGAGTGATTTATATAAATATATATTACCCTAGAAAAAACAGAAAAAAATTAAACATAGCTAAAATTCGGTGTTAAGAGTGGGGAGTCGGTGTTAAAATAAAACAGAAAAAAGAGAATTAATCCGAATCATGTCCTTAAAATTCTCCCAAAAAATTAATCAATTATTGAGTATTTTCCAAAAACAATTTAGATATATCGCTATATTATTAGTAATTTTATTATTCGTGGTTATTAATGTTAGTTTCGCCACAGAAAAAACCCAAATAACCTTAATGATACAAGCCTTAGAAGCGACACAATGGCAAAATTTAGTGGAAAAATTTGAACAAGAAAATCCCGACATTGACTTAGAAATTATCTCTGCACCTAATGCCACAAATTTAGTAGAGGATTTATACACATCAGCTTTTTTATTGGGAGATTCCCCCTATGATTTAATTTATTTAGATATTGTCTGGGTGCAAAAATTTGCCGCAGCGAATTGGTTACAACCCCTGGATGATTTTGTTGATGAAAATGAGTTAAAGCAATTTTTAACCGGAGATGTGGAAGGCGGAAAATATCAAGATTCTCTATACCGAATGCCTTTTCGTTCCGATGGTGGTATGCTTTATTATCGCAGTGATTTACTGATAAAAAACGGTTATAATCCCCCTCAAACTTTTGCCGAATTAATGGCAATTTCCCAAGATTTACAAGAAAAAGGGGAAGCTAAATGGGGTTATGTCTGGCAGGGGAAGCAATACGAAGGGCTATCAGCCATGTTTGTCGAAATTTTACAGGGTTTTGGCGGTTATTGGATTAATCCTGATACCCTCGAAGTTGGTTTAGATTCTCCAGAGGCGATCGCATCTGTGCAATTTTTATTAGATACCATAAAAGAGGGGATTTCTCCGACTGGAGTGACAACTTACGCAGAAGAAGAAACCCGCCGTATCTTCGAAAATGGACAAACTGTCTTTTTAAGAAATTGGCCCTATGTAGCCGGGTTAGCCCGTAAATCGGAAATTGCGGGAAAATTTGCTCTTAAGCCTATGGTACATCAACCAGATCAGAAAAGCGGTGCTTGTCAAGGAGGATGGGGCTTAGGAATGTCAAAAACAACTCAACATCCCCAAGAAGCATGGCGAGTTATCGAATTTATCACCAGTGAAGATTCTCAAAGAGATTTTATCCTCGAAACGGGCTATGTACCAAGTAGGCGATCGCTTTTTAATGATCCGCAAATCCTGCAAAAATATCCTTATTATCAAGAATTACTAGAGGTAGTCGAAAATTCGGTGTTGCGTCCTCCCATCGCCCAATATGCCCAAGCCTCAGACATTTTGCAAAGATATTTAAGTGCGGCATTAACTCAAACCATGACACCAGAAACAGCCATGAAAAAAGCTACTTCAGAAACTAAACAATTGCTACAATTTTGAATCTGAAAAATGTTCATCAAAGTAAAAACTTGCATAGAAGTAAATCAAAATAGATAATATAGTAAGGTTATATCTTAGAGAGAAAGTGAATGACTCAGGGAGTAGAATTAGATACTGACTATATTGAAAAACTAGAAACAGGCATTCCTGGATTTGATTTCCTAGCAGAAGGTGGCTTGCCAAAAGGTAGGGCAACTCTCATTTCAGGCACGGCGGGAAGTGCAAAAACCGTTTTTGCTTGTCAGTTTTTGGTAGAAGGTATCAAAAAGGGGGAAAATGGCGTTTTTATTACCTTTGAAGAAGCCCCCAAAGCCATCCGCAAAAATATGCGTGGTTTTGGTTGGAATATCAAAGAATGGGAAGAAAATAGACAGTGGGCTTTTGTGGATGCTTCCCCTCAACCCGGAGAAACTCCGATGGTAAGCGGTAAATACGATTTAGGAGCTTTAATTGCCCGTATTGAATACGCTATCCGTAAATATGCCGCCAAACGAGTCTCCCTTGACTCTCTGGGTGCAATTTTCAGTCATCTCGCCGACAGCGCCCAAGTGCGTAGTGATTTATTTCGTTTAGCTTCTGCCTTAAGGGAGCTAGATGTAACAGCGATTATGACAGCAGAACGTACAGAAGAATACGGGGAAATTAGTCGCTTTGGGGTAGAAGAATTTGTTGCTGATAATGTGGTGATTCTGCGTAACGTCTTAGCGGATGAAAAACGTCGTCGCACCATCGAAATTCTTAAATATAGGGGAACGGATCACCAAAAAGGCGAATATCCCTTTACGATTATAAAAGGGCAGGGGGTGGTTATTATACCCCTGAGTGCGATCGAGCTTGAGCAACATTCATCAAATATACGCATCACTTCTGGTAGTGACGAATTAGATAAAATGTGTGGCGGTGGCTTTTTCCGAGATTCCATTATCCTTGTGTCAGGGGCAACGGGTACGGGTAAAACTCTGATGGTGACAGAATTTATGGCAGGAGGGGTAAAAAATAATGAACGTTGTCTGGTTTTTGCCTTTGAAGAAAGTAGGGAGCAACTATTTAGAAACGCCACAGGTTGGGGAGTGGATTTTGAACAGATGGAGAAAGAAGGTAAATTAAAAGTTGTTTGTCGTTATCCAGAAACAACAGGGTTAGAAAATCATCTGATCAACATGAAAGAGACGATCCAAAAATTTAAACCCAATCGAGTTGCCGTTGACAGTTTAAGTGCTTTAGAAAGGGTTTCTAACCTCAAAGGATTCAGAGAATTTATTATCGGCTTAACATCCTTTATCAAACAACAAGAAATTGGCGGCTTATTTACTTCCACCACTCCCACTCTTTTAGGAGGCTCATCCATCACCGAAGCTCATATTTCCACCATTACCGACTCGATTATTCTTTTACGTTATGTGGAAATGTATGGGGAAATGCGAAGGGGAATTACCGTCTTAAAAATGCGCGGCTCAATGCACGACAAAGACATTCGAGAGTTTACCATTGACAATAAAGGAATGCACATTGGACATCCTTTCCGTAATGTTACAGGTATTCTGGCTGGTACGCCTATGTACACAACTCAATCAGAAGTTGAGCGACTGACTAACTTATTTGAAGATTGACATTTAAGCCAAAGAACTTGGCAACTTATACTTGTTGGTACAACGTATTTCTTTGAGCAAAAGGACGATTAAGAGATGCGATCGCACTTTGTATTTGTCCAACGTCCAAGCAAGTGCCACCCTTTGCTCCTGCCATGGTGGTAATATGTTCTTCCATGAGAGTACCCCCAAAATCATTACATCCCCATAAAAGAGCAGTTTGAGCGCCATCTAACCCCAATTTAACCCAACTAGGCTGATGATTAGGGATAATATCTCCCAATAATAGACGGGAAACTGCTGTTAACTTGAGAGTCGCCATTAAATCAGGTTGACTTCTTCCCACCCTTTTCCTTAAAGGTGCAGGGGCATATTCTCCCACAAAAGGCAGTAAAATGAATTCCGTGATTTTCCCATGGAAACCCTTTTCTAAAGCTAATTTTTGTAGCGATCGTACCTTGATTAAATGAGCAATTTGTTGTTCAGAAGTTTCAATATGTCCACATAATATTGTGCTAGTGGTAGATAAACCCCAACGATGTGCTTTAGAAACAATCTCCATCCATGTTTGACTGTCGATTTTTTCCGGGCAAATAATTTTTCTAATCGTATCATCCAAAACTTCGGCTGCCGTACCTGGCAGAGAACCGACACCGCCATCTCGTAAAGCGACAATAACATCATCAAAACTCAAACCATCTTCTCTAGCGATAAACTCTATTTCTTGGGGGGAGAAAGCGTGTAAATGGAGTTGTGAAAAAGGTTTCTTAATTTCAGTAATAAGTTTGAGATAGTATTGTAAACTGCTACCATCAATCTTGGCAAAAGGATTTAATCCCCCTTGCATACAGATTTCCGTTGCCCCTTTTTCCACCGCTAAAGCTGATTTAGCGATAATATCGTCAATTTCCAGCCAAAAAGCCCCCTCTTCTCCTCGATCGCGCCTAAAAGCACAAAAACTACAATGTTGTTCACAAATATTAGTAAAATTAATGTTGCGATTAATCACATAAGTGACGGTATCTCCCACCTGTTGCTGTCTTACCTCGTCTGCCCTTGTTTGCAACCATTGAATATCCTCTTGACGATTAGACTTGAGCAAATTTATCCCCTCAGATGGAGAAATAGAAGATAAAACCATAGATTTGTACCAATCAACATAAACAATTAACTCCTATTCTATATTTTCTCCAATTTGAAACACAAAATTATTCTAATTTCATTTTCAAGACTCGATCGTACTCTGTTAAAAAGTGTTGCCATATTCTTCTAAAATAGCAATAACGTTAATTAACTCTTGTCTGTTTGTGTCATTGGGTTGGAGTTGATAGCGGATTTGTGCAAGACGGCATCGAGTTTCGATTCTAGCTCGGCGAGACGCTCGTTGTTTTTCCTCATTTCTTCGTTGTTTTTCTTGAGCTAAGCGATTTGTTTCTCGGTTTCGACGGTACCACTCAACGCCGAAATTAACCATTGTGGCCACGATAGCTGCCACAGTGAGTCGGTTACGACCGATTCTTGGTTCGCTGATAAATCCGAGGATTTGGAAGTCGGTTCGGTCATAAAATCTCAAAAATGCGATGGTTATTAACAACACTGTCACCAATGTCGATGGTAACAGAGATAAAAAATTAGTCCACATTCAATAAGTAATATGCTTATTCTTGTCTTTATTGTAACAGACATCTGTAGAAATCAGGTTAGAAGTCCGAACTACCATATTGTGCTTCTAAATGAGCGATCGAAGATTAACTCAATCATTAGCTCAGGACTGATTGTTCGCTTATTTGAAAACGTAAAAACTGAAAACATAACTTTAAATGTTTAACATATAACCCACATTCCGCATATTTCAAAAGATTACTAAAACTGGTATAAGTCAAGTATTGTTTAACTGCGTAACATTACAAGTTATTTGTTATCTGGTCTTAAGGTAAACATAAGTAAACTAAAAAATCTAAGGTAAAATATCTTTACAAAATTATTGGCGTTGCATCATTGCAGGATGATTTCAAAAAGTTTGCAAAAAAAATATCTTGTGTCTTCTAGTTTCCGCTTATGTTGTACATACGTGCGTCATCCCATGAAGATGCAACGCCTTAGCTACTAACAATCCTTCTCTTTTCAGCAAATGTAAAATTTCCACAATAGTAGTAGTTTTGCCACTACCTGCCACCGCTTCAATGAGCATATTATGACTAGGCGCGATCGCGCAGCGCCACTTCGTGATCGGCTCTTTAATGTCACTCAAGTTAACGGTGATAATGTCTGCATATTCAGCATTTTCATCCCCAGCCATGAGGGAAGGATTAGCCAACCATTCCTCCATCTTGGCAATACGGCGTAACAAAGTCCGAGCATCAGCGTAACCCCTTGCAATCATGTTTTTCAATAAGCTAACATTCGATCGAAGATACTCCGCCACCGTTGCTTCACTTAGTTTAATTGTACTACCAGAACAAGAACGCTCTGCCGTTGCGTCAGTTAACTCGAAAGCCTGTTCAACTTTTAAGTCGGGTAAACCTTCCATTTCCATGATACGCCCGTTAAAAACGTTGATTTTATCGCCTTTACCGTAGGTTAATTTACCTTGTTGCATTGCCACCCAAGGGATAGCGTTAACGATGTCTCGTAAAGTTACACCCGGTTGCAATTCTCCTGTAAATTTCACTAACACCGACTCAGGCATATCTAAAGGCATCGCCCCTAAAGCCGCCGCAAATGCCACTAACCCCGAACCTGCGGGGAAGGAAATACCAACAGGGAAACGAGTATGAGAATCGCCTCCTGTGCCGACAGTATCGGGTAAGAGCATTCTATTTAACCAAGAGTGAATGATACCATCCCCCGGACGTAAGGCAACACCTCCACGAGTGGAGAAGAAATCAGGTAATTCTTTATGGGTTTTGATGTCAACGGGTTTAGGATAGGCGGCGGTATGGCAGAAGGTTTGTAAGGTTAAATCTGCATTGAAACCTAAACAAGCTATAATTAAACCATTTAATTTGTTGAGGAGGTTAAATTGATTGTCGTTTGATAACTTAACTTCACCTAATCATTTTGAAATTCCTTTAGCTAAAGCACAATATCTTTTTAGTCGTGGTA
>CAYPDC010000131.1:0-10979 GCA_964409355.1 uncultured Cyanobacterium sp. | reverse complement strand
GAAACCTGACACCTTTTCCTAACCAATAATTTACATACTCAAAGTAAGAGAGCCAAGTTTTTTGATAAATAACTAAATCTTTGTGAGTATCAAACTCAGACATAAAGTATTAGCAAATGACTCACGAACTCCACACTCCGTCGCCATCAAGCTAAACGTTGCCTCTAATTTCCTCGATGACACCATCCCGAAGCACAACTTCCACATTCAATTTTTGAATGAGATTATCACCAATTTGTACTTCAAAGAAACTTTCCATCTGAGCTTGTACTACTTCTTGTCCTAATTCGAGTAACTGCACCTGCTGCATTTGTTGTAAGAATTGGTTTTTCTGTTGTAGTAATTCATTTTTCTTTTGGTTAACTTGGCTTTGAATATTATCTATCTGTTGATTAGCCTGTAAACTAGCTTGTTTTCTGATTTCAGCGACCGCGCTTTGACCTTGTTGATCTAACTGTAGCATTTGTTGGTCAACTTGATTAATTTGAGCTTGTAATTGTTTTTGTGCCTCATCTTGCCAAGCGGGAGTAACAATTACTTTCACATTGACGGGGCGCTTTAAAATTAACTTTTGTAAATCCATTGTGGCTAAAATTTCCCTAAAAAACGATAAAATTATTTTGTAAACATCGAATTAATCATATCCTGATAATGGTTAGTTATGACAAGACGTTTAATTTTTAAGGTTTGAGTCATCATACCATTGTCTATAGAAAAAGGCTCTAAAATCAACTCAAAAACGCCTATACGGTCATCAATTCGGTATCCTGGTCTATTTTTTACCTCACGAGCTAACTCTTGCTTATAGAGGCTTAAAACGGCACTACTATAAAGATCGCTTTTTTCGATTTCTCCCTGACTAGCACCCAGAGAAGGTAAATTGAGAATCCGATTTTGCGCCTCTCCCCATTGCTTTAGTGCATCTAAATTAGGCACAATCAACGCCCCTAAAGACTTTTGATCTTGTCCTACAACCATAATCTGATCGATGTAAGGGCTACGCACACAAGCATCCTCAAGGGGTTGCGGTTCAATATTTTCCCCATTACTCAAGACGATGGTATCTTTTGCTCTACCTGTAATTACTAAATCATTATCAGGTGTTACCCAACCTAAATCTCCACTGTTAAACCATCCATCCTCATCAATGGCTTTTGCGGTGGCTTCAGGATTCTTATAATATCCCTGCATAACCTGAGTGCCTTTGATACAAACTAAGCCTTTTTCCCCTTGGGGTAAAGTGGCACGGGTTTCGGGATTGACGATTTTTATTTCCGTTTCGGGTATCGGTTGCCCTGATGCACCAACAATATTACGGGTAATGCGACGGGCGTTAGTAACAGGGGAAGTTTCCGTTAAGCCATAGCCAACAATTAAGGGAATACCAACGATTTGAAAGAAATTATCAATGTGTTTCGCTAATGAACCACCACCGCTTACCCATGTCTGTACGCAACCGCCCACTCCCTCTCTCACTTTCTTGTAAACTAATTTATCTCCCAGTTGATGAAGGGGAAAGAGTAGAGTAGATGTGATTTTTGCCGTCAGTTTTTCGCCACTACTAGGGTTTAAATGTTCTAAATCTAAGCCTTTTTCCATGCGTTTGGCTTTGATGTATTTTTCGGAAGTGGTAAGGAAGAAGTTGACTAATTTTCGTTGAGTTTTACCACCGTCACGGAATTGTTTTTGCACACCTTCATAAATAGATTCCCATAAACGAGGCACTCCTATCATGTGATGGGGTTTAATTTTCTTTAAATCTTGCTTAAAGTAGCGAATATTGGTATAAACTAATGTTGTTCCCCTTGAGAGTAAAAAATACTCCGCCGCTCTTTCATAAGAATGCCAACTCGGTAAAATACTTAAGATGCGATCGCCCCTTTTGGGTTTTAAAATAACATCGAGGTGACAGACTTGGTGTAATAAATTCCGATGGGATAACATCACCCCTTTCGGTTTGCCTGTTGTACCAGAAGTATAGATTAAAGTAGCTAAAGCATCCTTGTCAATGGGTACAAAAACAAAAGGTTTTTCTGCACCTAATTGGAGAAATTGAGAGAAATTATAAACAGTGAAGGGATAATCGTTGCTAACTTGCTCATCTGATAGTAAAACCACGAATTTTAAGGTAAAATCATCTAATTCAGGTCTTAACTTCTCAATGGTAGCCACATCTTGAATGACTAACACCACACTATCACTATGACCTAAAATATATAACAACTCCTCCCGATCAGCAAGATGCGATCGCACCGCATTAGCACAACCATTAATAATAATACCTTGATCTGCCATTAACCAACGAGGACTATTATCCGCAAAAAGGGCGATTTTTTCCCCTGATTTAATATCTAAAGACTGCAAAGCCGAAGCAAATTGCTTAATAGTTTTCGCCAATTCGGTATAAGTTAACCTCACTTCAGGTTCACTATGAGGATCAGATAAAGCAATTATATCACCGCAATAACTAGGAAGTAAATCCCACATCTCCCCCAAAGAATTAAGCGCAAAATAATCAGGAGTCATATTTTGATTCATCACAAAAGCTCTTGTTTAATTATTATTTTTTTCAATAATAAACCTCTTATCATTAATGTGGGGGTACTTCACGCTAAAATAATATTCAAAATTCTTCAGTTTATGGAATATAATTATAAAATGATTTCTGCTTTTGAATATCAACAACGCCGGCAAAAATTTATGAGTGCGATGGGTAAAGGAGTCGCCGTTTTTAAGAGTGCGCCCCATGCTGTGATGCACAATGATGTAGAATATCTTTATCGTCAGGATAGTGATTTTTATTACCTGACAGGTTTTAATGAATCATCTGCTGTGGCGGTGTTTGCTCCCAATCATAGTGAACATCAATTTATTCTTTTTGTCCAGCCTAAAGACTTGGCGAAGGAAATTTGGACGGGTTATCGTGTAGGAGTAGAAGCCGCAAAAGATTTATACCATGCTGATGTTGTTTATTCCATTGAAGAATTAGACGAAAAATTACCTGATTACTTAGTAAGTGGCGATCGCATCTATTATCATTTAGGCAGAGATTTAGACTTTAACATCCGTATCATCAACCATTGGCAGAGATTAATTGCATCATATCCCAAAAGAGGAACAGGACCGATCGCCCTTGAGGATAGTAATTTTGTTTTACATCCTCTGAGAATGATTAAGAGTCAGACAGAAATAGAGATGATTAGGAAAGCGGTAGCAATATCCGTCAAAGCCCATGAAAAAGCCCAAGAAATGGCTCAACCGGGGAGATATGAATATGAAATCCAAGCAGAAATCGAACATACCTTCCGAAGTTTGGGTGCAGACGGCATGGCTTATCCTTCTATCGTTGCTTCTGGTGCTAACGCCTGTATTTTGCACTACATCGAAAATAATCGTAGGATCGAGGCAGGGGACTTACTATTGATAGACGCAGGTTGCGCCTACGGCTATTATAACGCCGATATTACCCGTACTTTTCCCATTGGAGGCAAATTTGACCCTCGCCAAAAAGACATTTACCAGCTCGTTTTAGAAGCCCAATTAGGTGCGATCGAGATGGTGAAACCGGGCAATACATACAACCAATATCACGATAAAGCAGTGGAAGTATTAGTAGAAGGGTTAAAAGAATTAAAACTCTTGCAAGGAGACAGTAAACAGATTATTGAGGAGAAAAAATACGAGACTTTTTATATGCACCGTACAGGGCATTGGTTAGGGTTAGATGTCCATGACGTAGGCAACTATAAACAAGATAGCGAAAATTGGACAACATTTCAACCCGGGCATATTGTCACCGTTGAACCGGGTATATATATTTCTCCCTATATTACTCCTGCCGAAGGGCAACCAGATATTCCCGATTATTGGAAAGGTATTGGCGTGAGAATTGAGGATGATGTCTTAGTCACCGAATCAAGTAATGAAGTATTAACCGAAGCAATCTCAAAACACTTAGAATAGAAGATGAGATTGAATGTTGTTAAAATTCAGAAATATTAACATAAACTTAACTATGGTTGCTCAATTAGGAAAAACCAGCAAATTAGAGATTATTTATCCCGATAGTGACGGCAAACCGATGGCAGATAATACCCTTCAATTTCGTTGGATTACCACCATTAAAACAAATTTAGATTGGTTATTTGCCAATAATCCCAAGGTTTTTGTCGCCGGGGATTTACTTTGGTACCCAGTGGAAGGAGATAATAAAAAACGAGTTGCCCCTGATGTTATGGTAGTATTTGGCAGAGAAAAGGGCGATCGAGGTTCTTATCAACAGTGGAAAGAAGATAATATACCCCCTCAAGTCGTCTTTGAAATTCTCTCTCCGGGTAACACGGTAAAAGAAATGTATGGCAAACTCTTATTCTATCAATGTTATGGAGTAGAAGAATATTACATTTACGATCCAGATATAAATGATTTAAAGGGTTTTGTGCGAAGGGACAATATCTTAGAAATGATTGACGAGATAGACGATTATTCAAGTCCTCGTTTAGGGATTCGTTTTCAGTTAGCCCAACCTGAATTAATTATATATTATCCTAACGGCGATCGGTTTTCTAGCTATAATGAGGAAAAACAAAAAGTATTAGCGGAAAAAGAAAGGGCCGAAAGAGAAAAACAACGAGCCGATAAATTAGAGGCTAAATTAAGAGAATTAGGCATAAATTTAGAGGATAAGTAAGTGAGTAGAATTAATGATATAATTTTAAATTTTGAACAAAGATGCGATCGCACCTTTGGTAGTAGGCTCTTTAGGTGATTTCTAACAATAAATATACCAGTATGATCCCCCCTAACCCCCCTTAAACAAAGGGGGAATTATCAAGAAAATGGGTAGATTCTTTTTTGGAAACCACCTTAGAGCTTCTGTAAATGTGTTATTATGCTAACTACTTATGATCGAGGGGAAAAATACGACAATGACAACTTATACTATTAACTTAGATGTAATTTCTACCATTGATGATGAAAAATTTTATCAACTTTGTCGTCATAATCCTGAACTAAAATTGGAACAAAATCAAAAAGGAGAACTGATTATTATGCCCCCGACGGGAGGAGAAACAGGCAAAAAAAATTCTGAATTAAATGCAGATTTTGTGATTTGGAATCGTCAAAAAAAACTAGGATATATCTTTGATTCTTCCACCTGTTTTAAACTACCAAAAGGGGGAAATAGATCCCCCGATGTGGCTTATGTTCAAAAAGAAAGATGGCATAATTTAACAGAAGAAGAAAGGATAAAATTTCCCCCTATCGCCCCTGATTTTGTCTTAGAGTTGATGTCAAAAACGGACTCTTTAAAAACACTTCAAGAGAAAATGGAAGAATATAGGTCAAATGGAATAAAATTAGGGTGGTTAATAAATCCTGATAAAAAAGAAGTAGAAATCTATCGTCAAGGGGAAAAAAAAGAGGTTTTAAATAATCCTAAAATTTTATCAGGAGAAGATATTTTGCCTGATTTTACTTTAGATTTAACTGAGATTTTTTAGCTTTATAATTTCTGTTTATGTCACCCTTAAAGTAGATTCGATCAAACAATACTAATTTAGTTACCAAGATGGTCACACTCAATTCCTCAATAAATTAACCATCACCGTGTCATCACTTTTTTATTTGGCACGACACAAAACACAAGGCGACGCCCAGATTCGAACTGGGGGATAAAGGTTTTGCAGACCTCTGCCTTACCACTTGGCTACGCCGCCATTTTTAATACTTTGCTATTATAGCATTAATAAGTCTTTCTTGGCAAGAAAATGGGTATAGAAATTGAACGTAAATTTTTAGTGAATTTGGATAAATGGTTTCCCTCTGATAATGGTTTACTTTACCGTCAGGGTTATCTTAATACAGTTAATGGTAACACCGTTAGGATCAGAGTGGTCGGCACTCAGGGTTATCTTACTCTCAAAGGCAAAACCAAAGGGGCGAAAAGGAGCGAATTTGAATATTTAATTCCCCTAAAAGAAGCGGAGGAAATGCTAGATAGTCTGTGCGATCGCCCCTTAATTGAAAAAATACGCTATAAAATACCGATAGGAGACTTAATTTGGGAAATAGATGAATTTTTAGGAGATAATCAGGGTTTAATCCTCGCAGAGGTGGAATTGCAAGTGGAGAATCAAGAAATTCCTTTACCTGATTGGATCGCAGAAGAAGTAACTCACAATTTACGTTACTATAACTTTAACCTTGTGAAAAATCCCTTTTCCAGATGGTAAAATAACGATGCTCATTATTTTTTCGTCTCATCTTTATCGGCTTCGGTTGTCACTTCATCTTTAAATCCTCTGATGGTTTTTCCTAAAGAGTTACCTAATTCTGGTAGTTTTTTCGGACCAAAAATCAATATTGCTACAACTAAAATTATAATTACTTCTGCCCATCCTAAACCAAACATAGTAAATATTCCCGTGAATGTTATGGTAGAAAATGCTAGTTTATCTAGCACTCTTTGATTAAAACTTAATTGAATACCCCATTAATATAACAAATTTATGGTCAATATTTCCCCAGATTTAAAAACAAGATTACACCCTTTAATTAATCAGTTAGCAGAAACCATTATTCAAACATGGCAAGATAATCTCCCCCTCTCTCCCTATCAATTACCCGAAGGATTGGGATATGTGGAAGGCAAACTCGAAGGAGAAAGGTTAACCATCGAAAACCGTTGCTATCAAACTCCTCAATTTCGCAAAATGCACCTAGAATTGGCAAAAGTGGGCAAAGGTTTAGATATTCTTCACTGTGTCATGTTTCCCCATGTCAATTATCCTTTACCGATGTTTGGTTGTGATATTGTGGCAGGAAAAGCAGGAATTAGCGCTGCTATCGTGGATTTATCCCCGACTAATGCAGACAAAACTCTTTCCCAAGATTACCAAGACTCTTTATCGGCGTTAGAAACTCCTCAATTTACCGATGTCAGAGATTTACCTGTTTGGGGTGATATTTTTTCTTCCTATTGCTTATTTATTCGCCCGAATAATCAGACAGAAGAAGGCTTATTTTTAAACCGTGTCAAGGATTTTTTAACTATTCACTGTCGCATTGCGGAAAAATCTCAACCAGTATCGGAGGAGGAAAAATTAATCTATTTGGAAGGACAAAAAAACTACTGCACTCAACAACAGCAAAATGATAAAACCAGGCGGGTATTGGAGAAAGCCTTTGGCTATGATTGGGCGGAAAATTATATGACTTCTGTTTTATTTGATTTACCGACTCTTTAGGGTTTTGCTTAGGGGCAGAGTTGCCGATTCAGTTAGGAGTTGGAGCATCTCGCTCCCTTAGATTAGAACTCAGTAAAAGTCCTTAATCAATTATTTAGAAGCTTGATTATTAGAGCATCTGCTTCTTCTATGGAAAGACTTAAATGAACAGTTCCCACCTTAACAATTATTGGCTTTTCTTTTTCAGGTGCAATTGCGGATAAAATTAGTTCAAAATAGCGATTTAATCCCATTTCAATCAGTTTTTGCCTCTGCTTAAACATATTTTCCTCAAATCCCATTATACGAACCCTTGTACCTATGGGGATGTCTCGCAAATAACAACGAGATTTAGTCTCTGTCTCTGTTCTATTTTGTGTTTGTGAGTCATTTTTGTTTTTCAAAGACTCATCACAAACTAAAATCTGACTGGCAATGTCTTCACTCAAGCCGATTTTTTCAGATCCATGGATAACAACAATATTGCCACCGGGTAGTGAATTAACAACCTTGAGTTTTGTTTTTAATCTTAAACCCATTCCTAATAGCTCATGTCTTTTTGCATTTTGCACAAATCCCATAATCCTTAGAGAAGAACCAATTTTTGCTTTGGATAAAGGAAAAGTTAAACTATAAGTTTCTCTAGAATAATCTCCATCCATAATTTGTACCTCAATTTGTAGCTCAAATATTATTGAAATTTAAGTTCCTTTCAAAAAACTTAATTTAATAAATTAATTTTATCAAGAGACTTATTACAATATTAATAATCTTTTGCAATAAATTCAAGTTACCAAAAAAAACATTTAAGCTCGTCGGTTATAAGTTAATGGTAAAAAAAAGTGTCCCAACTGAAAGTTTTGTTAAATAGACAGGGAAAAATCTTAATTTTTCCTAGATTTCCAATCTTGGGTTAGGCAAATCAAAAGGGAGTTTGGTTTTTAGGGTTAGCTTTTTTTCAGAAAACTTTGTCTGATTGTATTAAAAAATAATGGCAATTAAGTCAGAATATTGACAAATCTATTGAAAAGTAATGGCAATAAGCTCAAAAGTTAATCATCATTTAAAGTGATAAACGAGTGTCCTCTTTTGACATTTGACATTTTAATTTAATCAAGTATATGATTTATCAAAATTATGAATTCTATTATTAAACAAACTCAATCATTGTTAACCCGTGATGGTGTTAAATTAATTGCTGATATTTACCGCCCAAAGACTACGGAAAAGTTACCCGTTTTACTTATGCGTCAACCCTACGGAAGTGCGATCGCATCTACGGTAGTTTATGCCCATCCTCGTTGGTATGCAAGGCATGGTTATATGGTGGTGATTCAGGATGTGAGGGGAAGGGGTGATTCGGAAGGGGAATTTAAACTATTTGAATCAGAAATTAATGATGGTTACGATACCCTTGATTGGGTGGCACATTTAGAGGGTAGCAATGGAAAGGTGGGAATGTATGGCTTTTCCTATCAGGGAATGACGCAACTTTATGGTGCGATTAGTCAACATCGTGCTTTAAAAACTATTGCCCCTGCTATGATTGCCTATGATTTATACTCAGATTGGGCTTATGAAAATGGTGCTTTTTGTTATCAATTAAATTTAGCATGGGCGATTCAATTATCCGCAGAAACGGCACGATTAAAAGGGGATTTATCGGCTTATAAAATTCTCTATTTAGCTAGTCGTAATTTACCTATTTTAGAGATGCCTATTTTTGTGGAAGAAGCCTTAAGAAAATACTGCCCTAGTAATTTCTATTATCAATGGTTAGCCCATCCTGAAAATGACGAATATTGGCAAAATTTATCCCCGAAAACCTATTTTCAAGATATAGATTTACCCATGCTTCACATTAGCGGTTGGTTTGATACTTATTTGCGAGGCACTCTGAATTTATATCAAGAAATGAAGGCAAAGAGTGAGTTTCAGCAATGTTTAATTGTAGGTGTTTGGGGACATCTTCCTTGGGGTAATGTAGTAGGCGATCGTTGCTTTTCTTCTTCTGCCAATAGCAATATTGATAATATTCAAATAGCTTGGTTTGATAAATATTTAAAAGGTATTGATAACAATAATTTTCCTAAATATGATATTAATTTATTCCAAATCGGGATTAATAAATGGATAAATATAAATAGTTTTAACAATAAAAAAAAGATTGAATTGTACTTAAAAAGCACAGGATTAGCTAATATAAAAGATGATGATGGATTATTAATATCAGATAATCGAGAAAATAATAATATTCAAGAAGATATAATTGTCCAAGACTTTTGGCGAAATGTACCAAGTTTAGGAGGGCATAGTGTCGCCCCTAGCGGTAGTTTTGAGAGAGCAGAATTAGATAACCGTAGTGATATTATTACTTATACCTCTGAATTTTTAACAGAAGATTTAGACATAATTGGGGATATAAAATTAGAAATTTTTGCTGAAAGTGATAAAGAAAGTTTTGATTTATCTGCTATTTTATCTCAAGTATTTTCTGATGGAAAAGTTTACAATTTTACTCAAGGATATATTAGAATTATTAACAATAATCCTGAGCAACTTATTAAGTTTAAATTACAACCAACCTGTATTAAACTAGAAAAAAATACTGCCTTACGTTTAAGTTTAAGTGCAACTAATTTTCCTGCCTATTTAGTCAATACTGGAGATAATAAAAACTATGGTCAATCATATTTAATATTAGATAATAATCCCTTGACTTTAAGCATTTTTTCTGGTAAAGAAAAACCATCAAAATTAATATTTAGAGGCGGAAAAATTGACTCTTCTACAGTAGTTATGATAAATTAAGAAACTGTATTTATAATTAGTTAATTTTCACGGCGTATGTAAAATGGTCAATACAGTAACAAAAAAGATAGATGATAAAACCGTAGTCAAAGAATATTTTAATGCCACGGGGTTCGATCGATGGCGGAATATTTACGGTGATGGTAAAGTGAATAAGGTACAGTTAGATATTCGTCAAGGTCATCAACAAACTATTGATACTGTAGTCGGTTGGTTAAAAGATGATGGGAACTTATCTCAACTCTCTATTTGCGATGCTGGTTGTGGAGTAGGCAGTTTAACCCTCCCCCTCGCTCAAGAAGGCGCAACGGTTTATGCTAGTGATATTTCTGCCAAAATGGTGGGAGAAGCCGCCGAAAGAATTAAACAGGTTATGACCAATCCCCGTAATATTAGATTAGGGGTGCAAGACTTAGAATCTATTAGGGGAAGCTATGACACCGTTATCTGTTTAGATGTGTTGATTCACTATCCCACAGAAGATGCGGAAAAAATGATTGATCACCTATCTTCCCTTGCAAAGTCTCGTTTAATTATTAGTTTTGCCCCTAAAACCTTTCTTTTGACTATTTTAAAAAGAATTGGTGAGTTTTTCCCCGGTTCGAGTAAAACTACTCGTGCTTACCAACATAGAGAAGAAGATATTATCAGCATCTTGCAAAAAAATGGTTTTCAAATCAAACGCACAGGAATGACTAGCACCAGTTTTTACTACTCTCGTATTTTAGAAGCAGTAAGTTAACACTCCCACCACTAACTCATAAAGGCAGATTTTTTTAAGGTAAAAAACCTAACCTTGTGAGTGAGTGAACGATCGCACCTCGATAAAATTTAATACATTTAAACTTCACTTAATGCACCGCCTAAAACCTTTTTTAAGGAAGTCATATAGCATTACTATATGAGTTGTAAGAATTTGATCCCCCCTAACCCCCCTTA
>CAYPDC010000130.1:199-11146 GCA_964409355.1 uncultured Cyanobacterium sp. | reverse complement strand
CGCATTGGCAATAACCTAAGTGCGATCGCCAAAGGCGCTGCTTTGCAGATCGCCAAAGGCGCTGCTTTGCAGATCGCCACTATTGAATTTCATGATCCAGCCAGAATAGCTAGTTTCCCTAGTATTCCTGAAGGCACGATTTTAATTAATGATGATTTGGTACAAAATTTTACAGTCATGTTCGATGCCAACTCTCCCCCCGAAAAAATAGCGGTTAAAGGAGAGAAATGTTCGGCAGATGTGATCAATTTAGCACAGAAAAAAGAAATTACCATTGGTAGGGATAGCAGTTGTGATGTGGTTTTGAATGCTCCTACCGTGTCTCGTAAACACGTTACCATCGATTATATAAGTGAAGGTAAGTGCATCATTTCTAATTATAGTCCCAATGGTATTTTTGTCGATGGTTTTCCCATCAAAGGAAAGATTACCGTTACTTCGGGGACTGTCATTAAAATTGTACCCTATACTTTTGTTTTTGACAAAGATAAATTATTAGTGGCGGATACAGGAGAGAATATCCGTTTAGATGCAGAAAATATTAGCTTAATTGTTAAGAATAAAAAACAAGAAAAAATTACCCTTTTAAATAACTTATCTATTCCCATTGAACCGAAACAATTAGTTGCTTTAGTGGGGGGAAGTGGTGCAGGAAAATCTACTTTTATGCGGACTTTATTGGGGATTCAAAATAGTACCTCTGGGAAGGTATATTTAAACGGGGAAGATTTAGCAGAAAATTTTAATCTTTATCGTCATCAAATTGGCTATGTGCCTCAAACAGATATTATTCATAAGGATTTAAGAGTAGAAGAAGTATTGCGTTTTACGGCAAAATTAAGGCTTCCTCCTGACATCGATATAGATAGTATTGTGGAGAAAACTTTAGCCGATATTGAGATGTTAGAAAGGCGAGATGTTTTAGTGAAAAATTTGAGCGGAGGACAATTAAAAAGGGTATCCATAGGGGTAGAATTATTAGTTAATCCCAAGTTGTTTTTCCTTGATGAACCTACCTCTGGTTTAGATCCGGGGTTGGATAAAAAGATTATGCAATTATTGCGTAAATTAGCTGATCAAGGCAGAACAATTATTCTCGTTACTCATGCTACTAATAATATTAAATTGTGCGATCGCATCGTCTTTTTGGGGCAGGGGGGAAATCTGTGCTTTTTCGGTAGCTATGAGGAGGCTAAAAACTTCTTTGATTTAGAAAATAAAGACTTTGCGGATATTTACCTCGAATTAGACAACAAAACTGCCGTCACTCAAACTGCGGAAAAATATCGACAATCTACCTATCAAAGCAAAAATATTGACAAAAAACTCCTTGCCTCTAATACCCCAACTCAAGTCAAAGAAAAACCAAAACCCCTCAAAGCCAACTTTTTTCGACAATTACTCGTCTTATCCCAACGATACCTCGAATTAGTTAAGCGCGATCGCACCAACCTCATTATCTCTCTGTTAACTGCACCCATCGGTATTTTATTGATCAATTTAGCCACCAGAGAGCGAGAACCCTTTATATTAGAAACAGAAAGTGATCCTAGTCTTGCACCTTTTGCTCAAACAGTAGTATTTGTATTTACTTGTGCCGCCCTTTGGGTAGGATTAGCAGGATCACTACAAGAGATAGTAAAAGAAAATGACATCTATCAACGAGAAAGACTGGTAAACTTGAATCTCCCTGCTTATTTAAGTTCAAAAGTCTTAATTATTGGGGGATTAGCCATACTGCAAACCCTACTAATGGTAACGATAACCCTTCCTTCTTTTACCCCCCCCGAACCAGAAACGGTATCATGGTGGCTAGGATTTGCTATCACTAGCTTTTTTACCCTTCTGAGTGCCTCTTGTTTAGGCTTGATGGTATCTGCGATCGTTAGAAACATCACCCAAGCCAATAGTGCCTTACCCATTCTCCTCTTACCGCAAATTATTTTTTCAGGGGTACTCTTTGAAATCAAAGGTATTGTACAATATATATCATGGCTCATGATTAGTCGTTGGTCTGTAGGGGCTTATGGTTCTTTAGTAAACATTAATAGTTTAATACCTGAACCAACTATCTTACCAGATGGCTCAGAAATGCCTTTACCTTTTGAGGAAAAATATATTTATGAAGCGGATTGGGATAATTTAAGTACAAATTGGCAAATGTTGTTAATTCACGCTTGTTTTTATTTACTCATAACTTATTTATTGCAACGAAAAAAAGACATTTTATAACCTGAGTTTGGAGTTGAGAGTTTATCGTTTTTGATTAATAGTTGTCTTTATCATTGTGGCTCTTCTACAGTAGTTATGATAAATTATTAGAAAATAATAGCTATAAACCTTATAATATAAGGGATAAATTATAATAAAAATGGAATTTTTATAAATTAACAGTTTTTATTTCACCTGAAACCTGATACCTTTTCCTAACCAATAATTTACATACTCAAAGTAAGAGAGCCATCATTGTCAAACTTGACTTGCTCATAAATATCACTGATATTTAACTGTAAATTTAAGCACTCTAAAAATATAGTTTCTTCTTGCGTCTCATATTCCTTTAATAACCATTGCCCTTGATTATTTTTGCTAAAATGTTCGATTTTACAACTATATTGATCGATTAAGATATATTCTTGCAATTCAGGAATTGAACGATAATAAGTGAATTTTGTGCCTCTATCATAATCTTGGGTTGACTGAGATAATACTTCCATCACTAGCAAAGGATTTGTAATGGTAGTATTTCCTTTATGAAAAATTGGCTCACCACTAATTACCATGACATCGGGATAAGTATATTGATTATTTCGAGGTATCCATAACCGTACATCCCCAATGAAAATTCTATATTTTTGCCCTTTTAATAGGAATTTTAAATTAGCATATATATTACCAGCAATTTGGTTATGATTGATTGTACCTCCAGCCATAGGGATAATTTCTCCATTTATATATTCATGTTTCTCTTCGGCTTTTTCTTCTAAGGCAAGATATTCTTCGGGAGTATAGGTTTTTTTTTCCGTCATTGAGCTATCTTGTGGTTTAATAATTGTGGCTGTCATAATTTGAGGAAAAAATTTTGCTTAAGTTTAGTTGATTTTAACAAAAAGGATTGTAATAAAGTTTTTTGCGTTTGTTGTACTGTTTCCTTCTCCCCTTCATGATTTTTCTTATAATTGGCATTTCCATCAATCGGGCTAGAAGCCCGAAATACGATGTAAAAATCATAATTTCTGTAGAAGTCAGATAGCCTTAAAAATTATACTTCAAATTAAAATATAAACCATCATCCTGAATATTATTACCTCTATCCACCAAGTCAATTAAAGGCGGTGCATAATCGACACGGACATTTAAACCATCAAAGGGTTGCCAAATTAAACCCAACCCCAAAGCCGCAATAAAACGCTCATCAGGCTGAAAATTGGGATTATTAACATTATTCCATGTTGTACCCATATCGAAAAATGGAGCCAACTGAAATACAGGCAACAATTCTTGATTCTTAATAAGAGTAATGCGATCCTCTATGGAAAAACGAAAACCATTATCCCCCGCCCTCACATTTTGACGATAACCCCGCACCGATTGCCCACCACCAATGACAAACTGCTCTGAAGGGAGTAAAGCACTATCACTCAATTGTATGTCGGCTTGAATAATTAACAAATTATCGGGATTAATTAATTGTACCCTTTGCACCTGCCCTAACCATGCCAAAAAGTAACCATCGGGATCATTGGGTTGAGCAGAAGTGGTAACATCAAATAAACCTACTCCTAGTCGAAACTGCGATCGAACTCCCCAAGCCCCAGTGGGATCACGTTTTACATAATCTTGCCCGAAAGAAATAACATTAGTACGACTGATCCCATCCTCATTAGGACCAATCCCAAAGGGAGTAGGACCTTGAAAAGTAAAAGTCTGACCATTACGATAACTCATACCTAAAGAAAAAGCAAACTCTTCCCTCGGATTGCGTATCACTGGTTGACGGTAACTAATTTCATAAAATTGACTTTCCCCACTAATATCCAACTCCTGAAAATCTCCCTCTACCACGGTATTTTCTTGGAGAGAAACCCTTGCCTGTAAAGTACCATTCATGGGGTTAAGGGGTACAGAATAATTAAAATCGAGGTTATATGTACCAGTCCAGTCCTCTAAACGAGGGCGATAAGAAACCGCAAAACTATCCCCCAAGCCAAAAACATTACCATAACCAATGTTAAAAGTCATTTGAGTAGGACCAATACTAGGAGGAGAATAGTTATCAATCCCTACAGTGCCAAATAAGGGATCAGCTTCGGTTACTCGCACATCTAAAATACTTTGTCTTTCACCACTTCCCTTGCGCAAACTAGCTTCAATATTCTCAATTAAAGGATCTGTTTTTAATAGTCGTAATTGATCTTCTAATTCTCCACCATTAAGAGGAGTATTTGCACCTAAAGCAATCCTTTCTCTAACGTAATTTTCTAACCGTTGTGCCCCTTCAATATTGATTTCTTCCACTTGTCCTTCTTCCACCCGAATAATTGCGACATTTTCTGCCGTCACATTATCCAAAACTGCCCTAGTGGTAATATAACCATTATTGAGATAAAGAGAAGTGATTTCGTTAGCAAGTTCTTCTATTTTTTCGATCGTGACACTACTATTTTTATAAGGATTAATAATTGCTTGAATTTCCTCATTTAAAATACTATTATTGATCACCTTAATCTCTTTAATATTGATTTGTTGATCAATATTTTGAGTCACAAAAAAAGGCTCATCGTTTGAAACTTCTTGAGCCAAAACAAGGCAATCATAATAAAATAACCCCGATAAAGAAAGAGAATTAGCAATCAAAAAAGACTTTAATAAACTTAATTTATTCATAATTTTAAGATTTCATTAATCATTTTATATAAAATATTTTGTTTAGATTATAACTAGAAAACTGGGAATAACAGAATAATTTTGTCAAGACTAATTTTTTTCTTGCAAAGGTGCAAAAAAGCAAAGAAGTTTAAGATAATTCTTCATTCCTAACAAGGGTTTTACAAGGGGCTTAAGCCCCTACTTTACTACCACGGATTACCAATCATGGTAAAAGGAGACCAATAAAATGGATGGGAGAAATCTTCAGGGAAACGAGAAGTATCAGGTAAACTCTCTAAAGAAATCTCTAAATTAGGAGTCACGATCGCATTGCCGTCACTGGTTTTATAAACCCGGCCTTTTAACATATCTAATTGTGCCTGACGTAATGCCTCAGATTTTGTATTGCTATCTTTTAATTTTGCATAAAAATCAGTCATTAATGCTAATGTACCGGTATCACTTACTTGCCAAACACTACCCATCGCACTTTTAACTCCTGCTTGTACTGCTAAACCTGCAAATCCCAATTCAGCAATCTCGTTACCAAAGGCAGTTTCACAAGCACTTAATACCATTAACTCTACCAAAGGATCATTTAATCCTAAACGACGCAATTCTGTAATATTTAAGCGAGAATCGTATAACTGTAGGAAACTTTCATTGGTGTCAGTAGGATTAAAGTCGCCGTGAGTACCAAAATGAACAATTCCAAAGGCTTGACGGCTTAAGTTTGCTTTGACTTGTTCTAGGGTAAAATTCTCATTCAGGTATTCTTGATAGTTGTCTGGACGTTCACCAGTCCAAACTTTGCTAATACTCGGTAATTCTAAACCCGCCGCCGGCAAAGGCACGATACCACTGTCGGCAAATTCAGATGCCCCCATTGCCAATAATCCTGCATCCTTAAGAGGACGATAACGGTTATCATTGAGGTTTAAACTAGGTGCTAAACCACTACTGTATTTTTCTACTAGGAATTGTTGATTTTCAGCATCATATAAAGCCGCAAGTGGGATAAAACGCATATCTGTGGGTAAGATAAAGAGAAGGTTAGATATTTCTCTGGCTTCTAATTCTTTTTCGATGGGCTTGATTAACCAATTATACATATCACTGGCGTACGGTTTATAACTATCATCGAGAGCGAATACGTCTGAGGTTTTTGCCCATAAATTGCCTGCGGTTTCTACCACTTGTTTCCGAGTGACGGGGATTACTATTCTTAACGGTTTTTCATCCTGAGTGACAATCAATATATCTAGTTGATCATCTTCGGCAGAAGGTAAGTTAACGGTGGGTTTTAAGTTAGATTTGTTAACGTTGACTCGACTGTATTCTTGAGTGTTAGTGACTTCTCTTCGGGCAAATTCTGCGTCTAAGTCTTGAGGTTGAAAACCTCTGGGAGTGAAACTCACATAAATTAACGCTGGTTTTGCGGCTGCTTCCCTTTCTATGGTTGTGAGAATTTCTTGGGCTTGATCTATTCTGGCAATAGGAATAGGTGGATTGTTAATCACTACAGAAGTCGGTGAATCTCCACTTAATCCCTCTCCCGGAGTAATTACATCTCCCGGATTATCATAGTTTCTTTCATCAATTTTTCTCCCATCAATTCTGTTGTTGTTTGGTGGTGGTGGTTCAGGTTGGGAAGGTAGTAGATTAAGTCTTAAATTACCCTCTTGAGTATTAAAATTATATTCTCCTTCAACAATGGTAAAGTTTTCATTAGAAATAAGTCCTGCTGTACCATTATTACTGGCATCACCAACAATAAAAGGTAAACGAGGATCACTTGTAGCATTCTTTGGAACACCATTGGGGAATAAATCTATGATGACTGTGCCTCCTTCTGCACCACTGCTATCAATACTAAAACCATTTTCTAATGTTTCTGTCACCCTTATCTTGCCGGTGGTGGATATTGAGACATCTCCTCCAGTATTATTCTGACTACGAGTATCGATGGTTGTTATTTCTATATCTTCTTTCGCCTTAATGGTGAAATCCCCCCCATCACTGTTGTCACCTCTGCTATTACTGCCTTGAGTATTAATTGCTTGAGTGGTTACGGTTGTTGCAGAATCAATATTTATTGTGCCTCCTGCATCTGCCGAAGAATTAAGATTTCCTGTGGTGATACCATTTTGGGTGCTAGTTAGTGCAATATCTCCTCCTTCGGTAACAATATCTCCTGTGCTAATAGCTTGAGCATTGATAATAACATTGGTGTTGTCACTAGCAATATTTTGACCTTGGAAAACACTTCCAACAATAAAGTTAGTATTTTGGCTTAAAGTCAAATTAGTATTAAAAGTTTGATTTCCAGTGGTGGTAATTGAATCTCCGTTAAACTCTGTATTGTTACTTGATATTGTCAAGTTATTCAGAGATAAAGAAGATCCGATCGCACCTTCTATCAAAATATTACTACCATTAAGAGTTAAATCATGATTGCCGTCAATTGTACCAAGAATATCAAGATTAGCCGAACCATCCCCAGAATTAGTGCTAAGAGTAATATCATTGCCTAAAATGACATTATCATCGATGGTGATAGGGTTTCCCTGAGTAGTAATATCAGCATTCAAAATAGTGGTTGTACCTGCACCGTTGATAGTAATAGACGCATTATCATTACCTCGGATTTGTTGATTGACGTTAATATTATTAGCGGTGAGAGTTAGAGGATCATTAAGAGTAAGTATTTCGTTAACATTAATAGTCGGTGTATTGTCTCCTCCAATTTGGATATTAGCAAAACCGTTAATTTGATCTAAATTAGTGAGACTAAACTGGTTAGCTATATTGCCTATATTGATGGTGCTATTTCCGATGGTTTGCAAAGTTAAATCACCATTACTACCGATAACATTTTGACTATCAGCAAAGTTAATCCCCGTCAAACTAATCAGGGTGAGATTATTAGAAGCATTTACTTCTCCATTAAAGTTAAGACTACCTTGACTGCTAGTTAAAGTCGCATCAGAAGAAATAGTTAAATCATCTTTATATGTTTGATTTCCAGTGGTGTTGACACTTATACTATCCGCAGGGGTGTTAATATTGATGTTAGTTGCCCCCGTTGTCGTAAGACTAGCTAAACCTGCCACACTACCGATGCGATCGTCACCTACCCCATTCCCTAGTTGAATATTTTGACTTCCCTCCACCATTAGATTATGGGGTGTAGCATTTGCTCTGTCTGTTATATTGTTAATGACCGTATCAATTATTTCTAACTCAGGTAAATTGACGATATTCTTATCTAGGTTAAAAGAGTCTATTTCGCCATTAAAAGTAATTCCCCTTCCGATAAAAGTAGATGTATCATCAAGGAATATATTGCCATTATAAGTTTGATCTTGAGTAGTGGTTATCTTGGAATTAGCGATAGTGGGTAAATTGGGGGGAATGGAAACACCCAAAGAGGTAAAATTAGTCATGAGTAAGTTGCCGTTGACTGTCACCGCCTCAGCAGATATTTCGCCCAATAACAGAGTATTCAAAGCCGATATTTCTACTGTGCCTCCCACTCCCGATACTAAGGGTTCAAATTGAGTGAGAATTGTTCCCATAACGAGATTTTCTCCACTTATTTCTACTTTTCCAGATGTTTCATTTCCAGTCGTACCAATTGCCCCTACGGCGATGTTTCCATCACTGTTGAGAGTTACATCTCCAGCATTTGTAACAAAAGTGTTGTTAGACAATCTACCTGTGCCAACAATTTCAGTAATTACGATATTTCCATCTGCATCAATTACCACATCTCCGCCTCGATTACCTAAAGCAGTATCAATGGCAACGGCGATATTTTCCTCATTATTTTCTTCGCCATCGATACTCACGTCGCCTGTAGCATTGATTGTTAAAGAAACCCCGTTTATGACGCTAGGATCGACTTTTATATTACCCTCAACGGTAAAGTCTTTAGTGTTAAAAATACTATCTTTAGCTAAATAAATAGTTTCTCCTATTTCTGAATTGATGATAGTATAACTTTGATTCCCAATGGTGTTAATACTTGCCTGAGTTGGGGATAAACCAGCTCGATCGATATTAATAAATATATCAAGTGCTTCAGTGGAAAGGTTATTTAACCCTACAGTAGCACCGATGCGATCGTCTCCGATACCATCACCATAATTGATATTCTCATTGGCATTTACTGTTAAACTCTGAGGAGTAGTTTGAGAGTCGATCGAGCTATTGAAAATGATACTATTACCCGTAAGTTGAGTATCTCTTGCTAACACAAGGGGATTGTTATAAGTTTGATTATTGGTAGTGGTGACATTGCCATTGAGGATAGTTTTCCCTTCCGTATTAGTCGTCAAGTCGGTTAAAGGGGTGACACTTCCTACATCTCCATTAAAGGTGGCTTCCCCTTCGCCAATGTTATTAACGGTAAAAGATTGACTACCATCGATCGAGCCATTGAAGGTGATATTATTGCCTTGTAAAATGGCATCACTGTTGAGATTAACCGATAAAGTCGTGATTTCTTCTTCATTCTCAGAAGGTGAAAAAATTTGATTGCCCGTGGTGTTGACACTCACGGCATCTTCTGGTAACTCTAACAAGTTGATATTGAGGGAAATAGTCGAGGCGTTGCTATCCAACTCACTTAACCCTACAGTAGCACCGATGCGATCGTCTCCGATACCATCACCATAATTGATATTCTCATTGGCATTTACTGTTAAACTCTGAGGAGTAGTTTGAGAGTCGATCGAGCTATTGAAAATGATACTATTACCCGTAAGTTGAGTATCCGTAATCAGAATTAGGGAATCATTATAAACTTGATTTGTGGTAGTGGTAATGTTGCCACTTAAGCGAGTTTCCCCCCCCTCATTGGTATTTAAACTATTCGCATTTAGAGTACTCATAGACGTTATCCCACTACTGTTAAGGCGAATATCTCCTAATGCTTGATCATTACCAACTGCTTGAGAGAAAGTGACATTATTACCGGTAACTGTTAAATTATTGGTTTCTCCTGTTTCACTGTTTATGTCTCCGATTATATTTATATTGCCATTTGTCGCTGTCATAGTAACATTGTCCCCAATGGTTACATTATTGTTATAGCGTTGGTCTGTGGTTGTGGTAATAATAGAATCTCCAAAAAATGACTGACCCTGTATAATCAAAGGGTTGATGTTCTCTGACAATGTAAGATCACCATTTACAGTTAGTGATTCTCCCGTTACTTCTCCCCCTATTATAATTGAAACTCCATCAACAGTTATCTCTCCTCCAAGAGTTTCTGGGAATGGTTGTTCACTGATATTTGGTCGATTACTGATAATAAAGCCTAAATCTAATATGTCACCCTCTATTTCTACTATTCCCGATGACACTGTACCATAAGATGCGATCGAACTTACTGTCACATCACCGTTAACCGAAGAAATAAAAATATCCCCGGCATCTGAGGCGAAGGAGGGCGGTAATTGACTGATTCCAGTGGTATTAATCACTCCATCAATAATAATATTTCCTTGAGCGGTAATAGAAATATTACCTGTGGGCTGTCCTGCTACTTGAGCGGTACTGACACCTAATTTAATATTGGATTGGTCATTATTTTCCCCTGTTATGATTACACTATCATTAGCATTTATTTCCACCGAAACGGGATTCTGTGCATCTTCTGCCACTTTAATTACTTGGGCAGTTAAATTGTTCGCCTCAATTACCGCATCTTGATTTAGAATTACAGGGTTATTGTAGGTTTGATCTCCCGTAGTGGTGACATTGCCATTTAATAAGGTTGTGCCTAAATTATCAGTAGTTAGACTATTTGCTGTTACTTGATTTAAAGATGTTGTGTCACTACTGTTAAGAATAACATCCCCTAATGATTGATTATTGCCTATGGCTTGATTGAACGTGGCATTATTACTGGTAACGGTTAAGTTATTGGTTTCTCCTGTTTCACTGTTTACTGTATTAGCAAAATTAACATTACTACCAGAAAGTGCGATCGCATCTCCTATTATTACCTGATTATTATAAGTTTGATTTCCTGTGGTGGTGACATCCCCATTTAATTGAGTTGTACCTAAC
>CAYPDC010000130.1:0-99 GCA_964409355.1 uncultured Cyanobacterium sp. | reverse complement strand
TCAGTATTAATTACCGTATCTTGACGGAAAATAACCTCATCCCCATAAGTTTGATTTCCTGTGGTGGTGACATCCCCATTTAATTGAGTTGTACCTAAC
>CAYPDC010000129.1:0-11176 GCA_964409355.1 uncultured Cyanobacterium sp. | reverse complement strand
CTTCCCCTCATCACCCCTTCCCCTCATCACCCCTTTCCTTTATCACCCCTTCCCCCTAAATCATAACTCCAAACGGAAGTTAAACTAATACCCCCACGATGGGCAACCATCACCCCTAATGCTTCTAAATAGGATTTAACTCGGATTACATTTAAGCCCAATTTTTCGGGAGTAACATCTAATACTGTCTTATTTTCTTCAACGGCAATAATCAGAGTATTTAAACCACTAAAACTTAAAGTTGTACTACCACCACAGGCACTAGCAGGGATGATTAAACAGTCCACATCCTCTCCCCAAAAACTATAATTATCTTTAGTTTCCGTATATTGAGGTGCACGACTCAAACCCACTAATACACAGGGAAGAAAAGTAAAGCCCAATTCTTCGGCGGCGGCTTTTGGTGATATATTTATATCTAATGGTAAAGGTGATAAAGCTGGGGCGTGGGCGCAAGGAATTTTAAATTCTCTGACTAATAGATGAGATATTACTGCTTCTGCACCGGCAAGGGCATCTACTCCCTTTCCATAACGATAATTTTGCAAGGCTTGGCGATCGCTATCATCAGGGAATCGGGCAACCACCGCTAAAGCGTTAATTTTCCTATCTCGGATTAGTTTTTCTCCTGCTCTTAACAAGGTGTTAGTATTGTTGATTGTACCCCAACTAGCACCACTGTCGGCAGTTTTCAATTCTACTCCTAAAGGTTCATCGGTGATAATATAATCAGTGACTTCTATGCCTAATGTTGCCCTGACTGCATCGATGGTTTGTAGGTGACGATAGAATAATTCTGTTTCGATACTTTTGTCAAAGATAACACCGATGTTGTTTTGTCTAACGGGTTGTAAGCCCCATTTTCCACTGGCAAATTGATCCAAGGCATATCCTTCTACATAATATATATTATCCGTTGACCAGTATAAATTCGCCCCATTCATGACATTGGGATGAGTAATGAGGCGATCGCACCCTTGAGCGATCGCCCTAGCAGTGGGAAGGGCATCCCCGGCATAACCGCCTATATTTGCCCCAATACCCGTAGGAATAATTAAAACGGTGGAATAAGGTTTAATTTTTACCACTTACTTCGTTACAGTTGCCTCTACTTTTACCTTTTGTCCTTTTTCATCTACTTCGGTAATTGCCCAACGGAGGGGATTACCTTCTTGATTAAGTTTTGTCTCAATCTCCTGTTTTAAGGTTAAAGGATTGGCTTGTAAGTCGATTTCTGCACTAATAAAATGAGTTGTCATAGTTATTTTGTCTGATTTTGCCTGATTATTATATTTTATTTTTACTTAACCTAACACCTGCCACCTGAAACCTGAAACCTGACACCTAATTATTCCTCCACTTCGTGACTCAACTCCTTAAAGATACCCAAGACGCGATCGCCCCAATATTTGACATCGTATGTTGTAACAACTTCATACATTTTTTGCATACGCTCTTTTTGTTCATCTGGAGACATTGACAAAGCGCGATCGATTGCCTTGTCCATTAAATCAGTAGAATAGGGATTAGTCTGAATAGCATTAGGTAACTCAACAGAAGCTCCAACGAACTCAGAAAGGATTAACACCCCATCTTCCCCTTGATGAGTGACAATATACTCTTTTGCTACTAAATTTAAACCATCCCTTAGAGGAGTTGTCCAACATACATCCGAAATTTTATAATAGCATAACAATTCAGGAATAGCAATTACTTGAGTAAACAAAAGAATGGGAGTCCAATCCAAACGCCCAAAATGTCCATTGATTTGCCCCACTAACTGCTCAATTTGACTTTGTGCTTCCTCATAAACCCGCATTCCGGGGGCGGGAGAAACACAACTAACGATAAAGTGTACCTTACCATGTAAATCAGGACGACGCTCCAATAAACGCCCAAATGCCTCCAACATTTCCTTATTACCCTTCACATAGTCAACTCTACCAGCAGCGATGATTAATTTCTTACCCTCAAATTCCGCCTTTAATTCTTGCAAACGTTGTTGAGTTTCCGGTTGACTTAGGATAGACAAGAAAAACTCAGGATTTGTACCCACAGGGAAGGCATCCACCTTCACATACTGATTTTTATACTTTAACTTAGTCACCATTTCAGGTTCGGCTAAAGCCCTACCCACAGGGGTTATATGCCCTGATACGGGTTGTTTTTCCACGATTTCCACAGGTAACAAACTTCGGGCAACATTAACAAAGTTTTCTGAATATCTAGGAATATGGAAACCCACCACATCACAGCAAAGTAAACTATGGATAATCTCCTCACGCCAAGGCAAGATATTAAATATATCCACCGAGGGGAAAGGAGTGTGATGGAAAAAGGCGATTCTGGCATTAGGTTTAATTTGTCTAATGTAGTAAGGCACCAACCATAAATTATAGTCATGAATCCAGATTAAAGCATCATCGGAAGCCTCCTCACAAGCCGCCTCTGCAAATAAACCGTTAATCTCTTGGAAGTTTTCCCAGTTAGAAGACTCATAAGTAAAGTGATAAGGGAAAGAGTGAAGGATAGGCCAAAAAGCCTCTTTAGAAGTAATATGATAAAAGTCCTTAACTTGTTCTTTGGTTAAACCAATTCGCAATACAGTATAGTTCGTTTCTTCCTCATCACTGGTAATGCGAGGCTCAAAATCTTCCTTTTCATCTTCGGCAACTTCACGCCAAGCAATCCATGTACCCTTTTCTGCATAAGAAAAGAAACCCTTTAATGTGGGTACAATACCATTAGGGCTTTTCTTTTGACGATAAAAGATTTTACCATCTTCTATCACTTCATCATAGGGTTGACGGTGATAAAGAATAACTAACGATGATTTCATAATTTTCAAATCCTCTACTCAAAAACTTAGGTTTTTTAAATCAGAAAAAACAAATTATTACTAATTAGCTCACAGCAATAAATAATCAGTAGTAATCTATTTTCAGATTTTATTGTTCAATTTAATTATGGCTTTTAGAAACCGATTCTACTTCTAAGCAAGATTATATTTATAGTTAATAACGAAGATCCACCATTGGAACTTGAAAACATAATACTGATAGAAGTGTCAAGGGTTTAAGGCACATCTTAAAGATAACACTTTTTTTGAAAAAAAGTCAAATTGTTTGAGTTCTGAGTTCGGGGTTCGGAATTAGGAGTTAAACTGAAGGGATATAGACAAAAAACAAAGATCAATTGATTTAAGAGATTTTTTCCTAAATTTAATCATTTTTAACTCTTCATATTTTAAGTATGATGAATTATTCCTATTGAGTAAGGATAAAGGCAAAGGAGAAGCGTTTTAATTACTAATTACTAATTCTTCATTACTAATTCTGTATTGAATAGCTCTTTTTTTTACATCAATAATTGCTAAACCTCTATTTCTTTTTCTTTATCTTCTTGGATAAAATCCTTAACTTTTCCCTGAAAAAATCAAAATAAATCCTCATCATTATGATCCTCAGCTTTTAGTATTTTTTTTAGAAAAACTATTGACAAAGTCACAAAAAATAGGATATGATAAGAGATTGTCACTGGTAACAACATACTAGGACAAATTATAACTATATATACAAAATGCTGTATAAAAAACATCCAAAATGCCAACTATTCAGCAACTAATTCGTAGCGAACGCATACTCAGCACCAAAAAAACAAAATCCCCCGCCCTGAAAGAATGCCCTCAGCGTCGTGGTGTATGCACAAGGGTTTATACCACAACCCCTAAAAAACCGAACTCAGCCCTAAGAAAAGTGGCAAGGGTACGTTTAACTTCTGGGTTTGAAGTAACAGCTTATATACCTGGTATTGGTCATAATCTTCAAGAACACTCAGTGGTACTTATTAGAGGTGGAAGGGTAAAAGATTTACCCGGGGTTAGATACCACATCGTTAGAGGAACTCTCGATGCTACTGGGGTAAAAGACAGAAAGCAAGGGCGCTCTAAATATGGTGCTAAACGTCCTAAAGCCTAGTCAATATTAACCATTAAGTTAATTTTATCAGAAGAACATAGATTAAAGGTATAAGTTAATGTCTCGTAGAAGTAAAGCGAAAACCGTAGAAGTACCACCAGATCCAGTGTATAACAGTCGCTTAGTCAGTATGACGGTGCGTCGAATTATGAAGGATGGTAAAAAGTCTTTAGCGGCGAAAATTCTTTATGATGCCTTAAGTATCATCGGTGAAAGAACTGGGGCTGAACCCATGGAAACCTTTGAGAAAGCGATTAAGAATTTAACTCCCTTAGTGGAAGTCAAAGCTAGAAGGGTAGGTGGTGCTACTTATCAAGTACCTATGGAGGTACGTCCTAGCAGAGGTACAAGTTTAGCCCTCCGTTGGTTAATCATGTTTTCCCGCAAAAGAAGTGGTAAAAGTATGGCTATGAAATTAGCTAACGAAATCATGGATGCGGCTAACGAAACTGGTGCTGCTATCAAGAAAAGGGAAGAAACCCACAAAATGGCTGAAGCTAACAAGGCTTTTGCTCACTATCGTTATTAAAATTCTTGCAGAATTGAGGGAACAGGGCATACTTCGACTGTCGCTCAGTACAAATCTCGACTACGCTCGATAACCACAGGGAACAGTGTTTTCCTGATTTACCATGTAAACTCTATTTCTATTTTGTCAAGAATCTTTCGAGTATCATTGTTACAGTTTTTTTTTGCTTTATGCCGTTACCTTTGATACCAATTCACTGGTAATAAGTGTTAAGAAAAGTGTAGAATTGTAAAGATAGTTTAAAATATCCCAGAAGTTTCACTCTTAAAGGAAGGAGGTAACTGTGGCACGGACAATTCCGCTTTCTTTAGTCCGTAATATTGGTATTGCGGCTCATATTGATGCGGGTAAAACTACGACAACAGAAAGAATACTTTTTTACTCCGGTATTGTACACAAGATCGGCGAAGTTCATGATGGCAATGCGGTGACAGACTGGATGGAACAAGAGCGAGAGCGTGGTATTACTATCACTGCGGCGGCTATTAGTACCAGTTGGAAGGATCATCGCATTAATATTATTGATACTCCGGGTCACGTTGATTTTACCATTGAAGTAGAGCGCTCTATGAGGGTTCTCGATGGGGTAATTGCGGTATTTTGTTCTGTGGGCGGGGTTCAGCCTCAGTCGGAAACGGTTTGGCGACAAGCCGATCGCTATCATGTGCCTCGCATTGCCTTCGTCAATAAGATGGATCGCACGGGAGCAAATTTTTTCAAGGTTTATCAACAGGTTAAGGATCGTTTACGCGCCTACGCTATTCCCATTCAAATTCCCATCGGCAGTGAAGATGACTTCCGAGGCATTGTGGATTTGGTATGTCAAAAAGCCTACATCTATAGGGATGATCTCGGTCAAGATATTGAGGTAGTAGAAATTCCTGATGAGGTAAAAGAGTTAGCTACTGAGTATCGGGGTTATTTGTTAGAGGCGATCGCAGAGTCTGATGAGAGTCTCTTGGAAAAATACTTAGCAGAAGAAGAAATTTCCGAAGCTGAAATCAAAGCGGTTATCCGTAAAGGCACGATCGCAGGTAATTTTGTCCCGATGTTATGCGGTTCAGCGTTTAAGAATAAAGGGGTACAGTTATTACTAGATGCAGTGGTGGATTATCTTCCTGCACCCACAGAAGTTCCTGCTATTAAAGGGCTTTTACCTTCTGGGGAGGAGGAGATTCGTCATTCTAGTGATGATGAGCCTTTCTCGGCTTTGGCTTTCAAAATCGCTTCTGATCCCTTTGGGCGTTTAACATTCCTGAGAGTCTATTCTGGGGTGTTAACTAAGGGTAGTTATGTGTATAATTCCACCAAAGATAAAAAAGAGCGGATGTCTCGCTTAATTATCTTAAAAGCGAATGAGCGGATCGAAGTTGATGAGTTGAGAGCCGGAGATCTCGGAGCTGCGATCGGGCTTAAAAATACCATCACCGGTGATACACTCTGTGATGATCAACATCCGATTATTCTGGAATCTTTATATGTTCCTGAACCAGTTATTTCCGTAGCCGTTGAGCCAAAAACGACCCAAGATATGGATAAGTTGTCTAAGGCTCTACAAAGTTTATCAGATGAAGATCCTACCTTTAAGGTTAGCGTCGATCCTGAAACCAACCAAACCGTAATTGCAGGAATGGGTGAGTTACACTTAGAGATCTTGGTTGACAGAATGCTCAGAGAGTTCAAAGTTGAGGCAAACGTAGGGCAACCCCAAGTGGCTTATCGAGAAACCATCCGTAAAGCCACCACCGTCGAAGGCAAATTTATTCGTCAAAGTGGCGGTAAAGGGCAATATGGTCATGTAGTGATCGAAGTTGAACCTACAGAAGCAGGAAAAGGCTTTGAATTTCAGTCCAAAATCGTGGGGGGAACTATTCCTAAAGAATTTATCCCTGCGGTGGAACAAGGTATTAAAGAAGCCTGTGATTCTGGTATAATGGCAGGTTATCCAGTCATCGATCTCAAAGTTAAATTGATTGACGGATCTTATCACGATGTAGATTCTTCGGAAATGGCTTTCAAGATCGCCGGTTCAATGGCAATTCGAGATGGAGTCGAAAAAGCTGATCCTGTGTTGTTAGAACCGATGATGAAAGTGGAAGTGGAAGTTCCTGAAAATTTCCTCGGAGATGTCATGGGAGATCTTAACTCCCGTCGTGGTATGATCGAGGGAATGAATAATGAAGACGGCTTGGCTAAGGTGACAGCTAAAGTTCCCTTAGAAACAATGTTCGGATATGCAACCGATATTCGTTCAAAAACCCAAGGACGTGGTATATTTAGCATGGAATTCAGTCATTACGCTGAAGTCCCAAGCAATGTGGCAAACACCATTATTGCGAAAAATAGAGGAATTCTATAAATTAATTAATTAGCTGAAAAAAAGGAAAAGACACAGAAAATGGCACGCGAAAAATTTGAAAGAACGAAACCTCACGTTAACATTGGCACGATCGGTCACGTTGACCATGGGAAAACCACTTTAACCGCCGCTATTACCTTAACTTTGGCGGCGGCTGGCCAAGCAAAAGCTCGTAAATACGATGAAATTGACGCGGCTCCCGAAGAAAAAGCTCGTGGTATTACCATCAACACCGCTCACGTTGAATACGAAACCCCCGATCGCCACTATGCTCACGTTGATTGTCCAGGACACGCTGACTACGTTAAAAACATGATCACTGGTGCGGCACAAATGGACGGTGCGATCTTAGTAGTATCTGCGGCTGATGGTCCTATGCCTCAAACCCGTGAACACATTCTCTTGGCTAGACAGGTTGGTGTACCTAACTTAGTGGTATTTTTAAATAAGGAAGACCAAGTTGATGATGAAGAATTATTAGAATTGGTAGAATTAGAAGTTCGTGAGTTACTCACCGAATACGGTTTTGATGGTGACAATATTCCCATCGTTTGCGGATCTGCTTTAAAAGCGGTTGAGCAAATGACTTCCAACGCTAAAACCCAAAAAGGTGAAAACGACTGGACTGATAAAATTTGGGCTTTAATGGACGAAGTGGACGGTTATATCCCCACTCCTGAGCGTGATATTGACAAGCCTTTTTTAATGGCGGTGGAAGACGTATTCTCTATTACTGGTCGTGGTACTGTCGCTACTGGTCGTATTGAAAGAGGAAAAGTTAAAGTGGGTGAAACCATCGAGATCGTTGGTATTCGTGACACCCGTAGCACCACCGTTACTGGTGTGGAAATGTTCCAAAAAACCTTAGACGAAGGTATGGCAGGAGACAACGTAGGTGTGCTTCTTCGTGGTGTTCAAAAAGATGATATTGAACGTGGTATGGTATTAGCTAAACCCGGTTCTATCACTCCTCACACCAAATTTGAGGCTGAAGTTTACGTTCTCAAAAAAGAAGAAGGTGGACGTCACACTCCTTTCTTCCCCGGCTACCGTCCTCAGTTCTATGTTCGTACCACTGATGTAACTGGAACTATCAGCGACTTTACTGCTGACGATGGAAGTGCGGCGGAAATGGTTATGCCGGGCGATCGCATCAAAATGACTGTAGAATTAATCTGCCCCATTGCGATCGAACAAGGTATGCGTTTCGCTATCCGTGAAGGTGGTCGTACCATCGGTGCGGGTGCTGTAGCTAAAATTTTACAGTAATCCAACTGAATAATGCTCTTAGGGCGTACTTTAGATTAATTTCTCTGGTGCGCCCTCATTTTGCGTCAGTGTGATGCAAGACTATCTGATTGAGGTAGGTTTCAGGTTTCAGGTAGCAGGTTTCAGGTTTGATTTTCTGAATGTTGTTTTATTAGTCAAACGATTAAAAAAAGAAAAATCGATTTATTGCCTTTTTTTTCTCTAAATCTGTTAATTTTAACTCCGAACTCCGAACTCCGAACTCAAAACTTATATCTTTTTCGATTTCAATTTAATCACTCATTATCGTACCTTGAAAATTTAGGAATAAATATAATGGCAACTTTACAACAACAAAAAATTCGTATTCGTCTCAAAGCGTTCGATCGTCGTTTACTTGATACATCTTGTACTAAAATTGTAGAAACCGCTACCCGTACCAATGCGCAACCCATTGGACCTATTCCCCTTCCTACTAAGCGTAAAATCTATTGTGTGTTAAGATCTCCTCACGTTGATAAAGATTCCAGAGAACACTTTGAAACCCGTACCCATCGCCGTGTAATCGATATTTACCAACCTTCTTCTAAAACCATCGATGCGTTAATGAAATTAGATTTACCCGCAGGGGTTGATATTGAGGTTAAACTTTAGAGTGTAGGGGTTGAACAATGTTCAACCCATGAGCATTAGAATTAGACATCTGGTAAAATTAAGGTTTTTCCTTGGTAGTTCGGGCTTCTAGCCCGAATTGAGTCTATGTCTATTGGACTTCTCCAACAATAGGCATTTTAAGGGCTTTAGCCCTGTACGGGCATAATATATTATGCTCCTACGAGCCTTCGGAAAAATAAATTAGGTCGATGTCTATTGAATATTAGGAATTTAATTAGTAAAAGTCACAAAATCTGATGTCAGCGATCGCCGTTTTTGATATTGATGGAGTAATCCGAGATGTAACTAATTCCTATCGTCGGGCTTTAGCGGATACGGTAGAACATTTTACCGATCAGATGTATCGTCCTTCCATGGAAGATATTGATCATCTTAAAGCCGAAGGAATTTGGAATAACGACTGGTTAGGCTCACAGGAGTTAATTTATCGCTACTTTGAAAAGCAAGGGAAATCCAGAGAGGAGATTCAACTTAATTACGAGGAAATAGTTGATTTTTTTCAGAGACGTTATCGGGGGCAAAATCTGGAACAACCAGAAACATGGGAAGGTTACATTTCCCAAGAACCATTATTAGTAAGTCCAGAATATTTTGAGATTTTGAGTCAAAATAACCTATATTGGGGGTTTTTTAGCGGTGCAACTAATGGATCTGCCCAATATATTCTACAGCGTCGTTTAGACTTAAAAGATCCCATTCTGGTAGCGATGGATGACGCACCGAGTAAACCAGATCCCACGGGCTTATTTTTAGCCGTTGATTTGCTACAAAAAAGATTTTCCCTAAGTGATTCTCTCCCCGTCATCTATTTAGGGGATACGGTGGCAGACATGATGACAGTGACTAAGGCAAGACAGATGAAACCAGAAAGAGAATGGATTGCGATCGGTGTTTTACCCCCTCATATTACTGAGGATGCCTTAAAAATTGAAGGATATTCTCAGCAATTACTCGAAAGTGGTGCGAATCAAGTGATTAATCGAGTTACGGATTTTTACAGTTATTGATTTTAAGGAATTAAAAAAATGATTAACTATCAATTAGTTCAACAAGAATTAGGCAATATTAAATATATAACAAATCAAGAACAGATAAAAAAACTATCTCAAGATTACTATTATTTTAGTCCAATTTTAGTAGAGAAATTAGCCGATAAAAAAGGTGATTTAGTGGTAATACCATCTAATGAGGAAGAAGTTTTAAAAGTTGCTCAAATATGTGTTAAATATGAAATTCCTTTAACTATTAGAGGAGCTGGAACTGGAAATTATGGGCAATGTATTCCTCTGAATGGGGGAATTATTTTAGACATGACTGAAATGAAAAAAATTAAATGGATAAAATCAGGAGTTGCCTGTGTGGAAGCAGGAATAAAAATGAGTGTTTTAGAGAGAGAAGTTAATAAACAAGGTTGGGAATTGAGAATGATTCCTTCCACTTATAAAGTAGCAACTTTAGGAGGATTTATAGGCGGTGGTAGTGGTGGTATTGGTTCAATAAATTATGGGCAATTAAGAGATAGAGGAAATGTCAATAAAGTTAGGGTAATAACCTTAGAAAAAGAACCTAGAATCATTGAATTAATAGGAGATGAAACCCAACAAATTAACCATGCTTATGGCACGAATGGCATTATTACTGAGATCGAAATTCCTCTTGCACCAGCTTATCATTGGTTAGATTTAATTGTGGTTTTTGATGATTTTATCAATGCGGTAAAATTTGGTCAAGCCTTATCGGATAGTGATGGAATTGTCAAAAAATTAGTTAGTATTCACGCAAACCCTATCTCTAGTTATTTAACTGTCCTCAAATCTTATTTACCTAATGGTAAAAATTGTGCTTTATTAACCATTGCGAATCAATCTCTTTTACCTTTACAAGAATTAGTCAAAGAATATCATGGAGAAATTACTTATCAACCAGAAGAAGGAGAAGAAAATCCTTTAAAATTAATTGAGTTTACATGGAATCATACCACTTTTCACGCTCGAAATATTGATCACAATCTTACCTATTTACAAACTTTTTTTTGGAGTATAGAACAAATAGAAAAAATGTATAAACATTTTGGGGATGAAGTCATGATTCATTTGGAGTTTTTAAGGGTAGGCGGAAAGGCAATTCCTGCGGGTTTACAGTTAGTTAAATATACCAGTGAAGAAAGACTAAATGAGATTGTCAAATACCATGAAGATCATGGGGCAACTATTGCGAATCCTCATACTTATATTTTAGAAGATGGGGGCAGAAAAAAAGTCGAACCTGAACAACTTAAATTCAAACAAATGGTTGATCCTTTTGGTTTAATGAATCAGGGTAAAATGAGAGCTTTTAGGTGATTTCTAATAATAAATATACCTGCATGATCCCCCCTAACCCCCCAAA
>CAYPDC010000128.1:0-11178 GCA_964409355.1 uncultured Cyanobacterium sp. | reverse complement strand
AAATTGTAACTGAGGAAACAATAATTCTGTACCTCTAAAATCTTTAATGTTGTTAGTAACAATAAATTGAGCATTTTCTGCTAAAGCCAATTCTATCAAGTGATTATCTGCTTCATCCTTAAGATTAGGTCGCCATAAGTAATAAATAGAAGTCCACCGACAAACACTCATAAAAGAAGCCAATAAAATTTCTATTTCAGTTACAGTTAAAGAGGACTTTTTAATGATTTCATCTCTACTAATTAAAGACTCATATTCAGCAAATAAACTATTGCCCATTAAAGGTAAATATTTCCTTTCTAAACATCCTCGAATAACTTTTCTGGATGCCCCAGATTTACTAATAATGGCACTAATAAAAATGTTTGTATCAACTACCATTTGAACTGTCATAAGCAAATGATAGCATATCTGCTGTCACTTGTTTCTAACTTCTAACAACTAAGGGAAAAAAACGTATATAGTATGAGAATTGAAACATAAAAAGAAAGACTAAGAAGCGATCGCAGGGAATTATGAAAACAATTCGTTATTTTTCCGAAGAATTACAACAGGCGAAAGAAAAATCAACTAGCCCATTATATGCCATTAGAGCGATCGCACTCTAAACATGAGCAGATTATTTTCAACAACATATTTAAGTTAATTTGTCAATGCGTAACTCCTAGTTGGAACAAAAAAACTATATCAAATAAGAGCAAATGATCTAATGTTTCAAATCGTATTCGCTTGGGACGGAGCTATTGCGATTGCAAAAAAAGAAGATAATGGGCGTTATGGTTCACATCGTTTTTTGACTTGTGTACCAAAAGAGGGATTAAGCACATCTGCTTTTTTGTGTTTTTATTTTTTGACAAAACAGGGATTAGAACATATTGGAGAAGCATCCCCTGGAGGTGCAGGAAGAAATAGAACATTAGGACTTAAAGCATTAGCTTCGATAAAAGTTCCAGTACCTTCTTTTGATAAGCTACGATGGTTCGATCATTTAATATCGAAGGTGAATGAGGCAAAAAAAGAGAGAGAGAAAGCCTTAGAAGAAACAGAGGCTTTGCTACCCTCGATTTTAGATAAAGCCTTTAAGGGGGAGTTGTAACTTAATAAAATTGTAGATAAAAGAATCAAGCTCACTAACTCCAATGCCATAGAATATAGTTGCGATCGTAAAACACCAGATTATCCAATTTAATCTTAGTCCTTTGTTTTTGATCACTTCCTCATATTCTTCTGTTAGCTTAATTCTGTCATTAATGATTAAGCATTTTTGATATACTTCTGTTTCATAAAAGTATTTATCCTCCATTAAAGCAGAAGGAGCTAATACACTACCTCTTTGTTTTGCCACTAAACCCAAAGCACCAATAATTATAACTATTACACTAAATAAACAAACCAAAAATCTGATGACTAAATGATTCTCTAAATCTAAAGCAATACGAATTAAAACCCCTGAAAAACCAATAAATGTACTAAAACGACCATCTATTCTAGTAATACTTTCTTCTAATGATTTGATATGAGATTCAGTATAATTTATAGATGGTATCCACACTTATATTTTGAGGTTCTTGATCCATGAGTGACTCTAGCAACAAAAATAATAATAATTCTAACTCTAAACCAGAATCTAAAGTAAAGCTCAATGAAGTGAAACCAAGTGCTTCAGATAAAAGAAGTTTTAGGAGAAATGACTCTGCTGATTTCAGCAAAATGACAAAAAGTTAATTTAACTAGAAAATTAGGATGGATAGAGATACCCTACTAGAAAAACTGGATATTGGTGAGGATTGCGAATTTGAGTGTAAAGCATCCCAAGACAAATTATCAAAGGATATTTGGGAAACAGTCTCAGCTTTTGCTAATACTAACGGGGGTTATATCGTTTTAGGTATTACCGAGAAAAGAGAACATTTTGAAATCACAGGAGTTAATAACCCTAGCCAACAAAAAAAAGACTTTTGGAATAGTCATAATAATCTCCAAAAACTCAGTTATCCTATCTGTCAAGAATCTGATGTTGATGTTATTGAAGTACAGGAAAAACAACTAATTATTATTAAAGTACCTCAAGCAGATAGAACTCAGCGCCCTGTTTATCTCAATAATAATCCCCTCACAGGTACATTGAAACGCAACAATGATGGCATGGCGATTATCGCTGTCAAGAATATGAAGTTAAACAGATGTTGAGGGATGCTGATAGTGAACCTCAAGACTATCAAATTATTGAAAATTTCACCCTCGACGATCTTGATTATGAGACGATAAAAGCCTTTCGTAATCGCTTTAGTGCCAGAGAACCTGATCACCCTTTTTTAGCAATGGAAACCTTAGAATTAATGGTTAACTTGGGAGGATGGAAAAGCGATCGAATAACGGGAAAAGAAGGACTGACTTATGCAGGTTTATTAATGTTCGGAAAAGAACTAAGTATCACTCAAGCATTGCCCCATTATCATTTAGATTTACCTTTCAAATTAGATGAATATTCTGTTAGAGAAGGAGAAACCTATGTACATCAAGCATTAAGAGAAGCATTATCTAATTGTCTCATTCATGCCGATCATTATTCAACAAAATCATTAAAAATAGTTAAACTAAAGGATATATTCTTTTTTTATAACCCTGGGCGTTTAAGAATACCCATAACTAAATTTTATCAGGGAGGTCTTACTGATCCTCGAAATCCCCACCTACAAAAAATGTTTCAAATGGTTGGTTTAGGTGACAAAGCAGGATCGGGTGTTCCCAAAATTTTGAGAGCATGGAAAGAACAACAATGGATAAAACCTTTCATCTCAGAAGATTTAGAGGTAGATATGACCACTTTAGAATTGCCAATGATCAGTTTAATTCCCGAAGAAGTGGAAAAGGAGTTAAGAGATATTGTCAGAGATGATTACTGTAACTTAAAAGAATTAGAGCGAATAGTTCTTGCTTTAGCCCATCGTTTAGGAAAAATCAATAATATTGGTATTCAACACTACAGTGAAACTCATCCCAGAGATATTGGCGACTGTTTAAAAAATTTAGTTGATAAAGGTTGGTTAGAAAAATCAGGACATGGAAGAGGTACAAATTATAGTCTGCCTAATTTTCCGCCCACTGTAACTCACGAAGATGATACACAAAACTCTGAACATTTGCTCGAAAACTCCGAACATTTGCTCGAAAACTCCGAACATTATCAAAAACTATTACAAATAGCTGAACCAATTAGGAGTAAGAAAAAAGTAAAGGATAGGCAACTCGTTGAAACAATAATCTTGGAAATTTGCTCCGAACATTTCCTTTCTTTACAGACCATCGCCGATATTTTAAGAAGAAAAAGAGATAGCATTAGGAATCACTATATAAATAGGATGTTGGATAATGGTTTGCTAGAAGCAAAATATCCTTCACATCCGAATCACCCTCATCAAGCCTATAAGAAAAAATAACTCTAATTTTTTTGTTGAATCATGTCAGCAAAAGGAATAAAACATCGATGACACCAACCATCAACCCATAAAGCAGGAAACTTAAACCGTGCTTTACAATGAGGGCATTCTGAGAGAATATTGAGTTGATGTCGATCGCACTTATATATCTCCTTATACTGCCATTCCATGCGATGATAAGGTTTCTCACCATAACAAGCAGAACAAAGACGAATGGGAATCATTTTCATAGGGGCGGAAGGAAACATCATTTGTAAGGTTGCCACTTCTACTTGTACGATCGCACTGAGCTTCTCTAACTGTTCAGAGGAAGGAGGAGGATTAAATCGGAACTTTTCCCAACGGGCGGGAGCGCAAGCGCTGCTGCAAGCATTACGAACTGTATAATCCAGTTATTTTACCTAAACCTCCACAACTTAAACTATTTTCTCTTCTAAACCTCCCCAAGAAATGACTAATGCTCTCCCCCTCATAAGGTGTTACGGTAAACCACCAAGGCTTAATTTCCATTAGTTATACTCCTGTACAACTTCTTTTAAAGTTTCCAAATCAATCTTGTGGAGTCCTTTTTTGAGTGATCGAATTGCAGCCTCACGCAAAACCATATCCATAATCCCGATATAACCTTGAGTTGCCTCCCCAATCAACTTCAACATTTTTTTATCGATCAAATTAGAAGCCACAGGCAACTTCAGCACTTGCTTTTCCCAAATATTGACAGTACGACTAAATTCTTCACCAGCTAATTTTCCAAAACGATCACAAGCACGAAAACGATTGTGAACTTGCTCATCCTTTTTTATTACCGCATCCAAACGATCGGTTCCCACAAGTACGATGCCGAAGGCACAGGCTACGCCTGCCCGCAATATTAAGATGATCAAAAATATCTCGAATTTCTGCAAAAGTTTTTGGTTTACAACGATAATTGTTCATAGTCTATAACTTCCACCAAATCATCATCGGAGAAAGAGGAATCAGACATTGACTCATTTTCTGATTTCATTTCTTCTTTCAAGACTGGAGAAGGTGTAGAAGGTTTGACTTGTTCTTGTTCTTCTTTTTGCCTTTGCTTTTTGGTTTTTTTCTGAGTAAAATTAGAACGATCCTCAATTTCCATTAAAACCGTACGGTTACTCAAATTTTTCCCCGCATCTCTCACTCTTTTGGCACTAGCTTTTGCATCGCTCAAAGATAAAGACTGCATTTCCAAATCCATTGCATAGGCACGAGTGAGAAAAACCTCTTTATTACTCTCAAAACGATAAATTAGAATAACCGTAATATCTCTAGGGTCATAACGAATAAGTATTGTTTCACCCTCATAACCTCCCAGATATTCTCCCTTGTAAATCAGATTTTCAAATTGAAGATGACCGCCTTTTTGTACTCTTCGGCGTGATTGCTTCATCAAACAAATATCTAATTCTCTTTCAGATATAGTATCTGGAACAGAGAGTAAACCAGACTCCCAACGTTGAAAGCGAGTTTGCTCACCCATAGGAGCATCAATACGTTGGTTATAGTTATCCACAATATAACGGACAATTAGTTTCTCCAACTCCTTGAGAGTTATACAGGCATCTTTTTCCGCATCTTCAGGACGTTCTTGCACATTTCTATCTGTATATCCTGATAAAGTCGAAAATACCTCTGTATTCAACGTTTTAAAAGGACATTCTACCCCTCTCCTTCTCGTCAATAATAGGATTCAAGATTCGATAAACAGTCATGTGGGAAGGAGGCTTGATATTCCAATTTTCGGCTTGGATAAGTGTTCGTAAATAAACCTGTTTAGGAGTCATTCGTTTACTACCTTTGTTTCCTTCACGATAGGTTTTAAGAATAAAATCCTGTAAACGTTTTTCTATACGATAAGTGCCTTGATCTGATCTATTTTCTTTTCTGATTGCTAATAATCCTTTTTCCTCCCATTCTTTGATATATCGTTGCACTGTTCTAACGGATTTATTTAGTGTTTCTGCTGCTTTCTTTAATTTTGCTCCATAAGTTTTTCGTATAGCTACGCTGTGCCTTCGGCAGCGCATGGCTGAATTAAATCTTCAATGACATTAGCGATCGCACAAAGTGCGCCACTTCGTGATCGCTTGTTCTTCGGGAGAAAGTTGAGAAATCAGTTCCTGAGATTCAGAAATTTGATTTTCATTAGTCATAATTAATATTTTTATATTCAAAAGGATCAGTTATAATTCTTGATATGTAAAGATTTGAAGAGTCTTAGTTTTGGATGACACTAATTTGTTATCACGCCATTTAATTTGTTACTGTACACTAATTGTCCTATTAGGCCATCGCTCCTTATGAAATTTTCAGTCATATTATAAATCATCTCGCAATGATGCAACGCCCCAAGATTTGTAGATGTAATCAATAATTTTGCTAATAGAAGCATAAAACCGAGATGGTTGCCCTTGAAAGGAGCGATCGTTTTTCAATTCAGCAATTTGTTGGGCAATAAAGTTTTTCGGTAGTTTTCCCTTTTCTCGCCATTGGGGAAAATTAGGATGATTTTTAATTCGGGTAAGGATTTCATTGATCAATTGTTTAATAAAACGTAATTGTATTATAACAAATCATTTTATAATTGTGGCTATGAAACAGGAATTATTTTTTAGTAGCAAAGATATATCAAAGATTACGGGTTGTTCTCTCCGACAATTGCAGTATTGGAGGGATAAGGAGATTATTGTGCCGTTTATTATGGCGACGGGTACGGGAAAAAGAGCCATCATTTACTAATACCGACTTTAAGAGGCGTTTTATGGTAATTGCGAATAATGGTACGGTTCAGTTATTGCCTTATCAACGGGAAGATGCGATCGCACTTCTTGATCAGGGGAGGTCGATCGTTCCTTTGTGGTTGGATAAGATTCATCAAAGACTAATGGAGAAGGTGGGTTGAAGTGAGCAAAAATGAATCTCAAACTTGTTATGAATATGTAGAACCAAAATTAAGGGAAGCCTTATGGGAATGTGAGCCTTGCAGTTTTTACAAGGAATACTATTTTACCGATGGTAGAATTAGACCAAAAAATAGAAGTAATAAACGAGGAAAACGAAAATTTGTCGATTATCTTCTACTCTACAGAAAAGATTTTCCTATTGCCGTTGTGGAAGCAAAGCGAAAAAATAAAACGGGTGACGAAGGATTAGAACAGGCGATAGGAATTATGGCAAAGGTTACAAGGGGAAGGAGAAATTCTGCCTAACATCGCCGAAAAACTCTTAGTACCATTTTTTCAATTTCCTGATAAACAACCTCGTTATTATCAACGTAATGCTATTTATGCGGCAGTTTCCTCTATCTTGAAGGGACAAAGGCGGTTATTGTTAACAATGGCAACAGGTACGGGTAAAACTACCGTAGCTTTTCAAATCTGTTGGAAATTAACTTCTATTCAGTGGAGTTGTAAAGGAGAGGTGCGCGCCGCAAAGCGGATCTCTGCGAGATCGCCCCGTATTCTTTTTTTAGCCGATCACCTTCGGTGGCGCTGCGCGATCGCAATGTATTGGTAGATGATCCCATGAATAAAGATTTTGCGGTGTTTGGAGAGAATAAAATTCATAAGATACAAGGAGAAGCAAAGAAAGGTAGAGATATTTATTTTGCTATCTATCAGGCGATCGCCTCTGATAGTAATAGAGATGGTTTGTATCAAGAATTATGATCCCGATTATTTTGACTTAATCATCGTAGATGAATGTCACCGAGGCAGTGCGAGGGATGATAGTAACTGGCGACAAATTCTCGAATATTTTGAACCTGCTTACCAATTAGGATTAACGGCAACTCCCCTCAGAAATGATAATCAGGCGACGTATCAGTATTTTGGAAATCCTCTTTATATTTATTCCCTTAAACAAGGTATTGACGATGGATTTTTAGCACCCTATCGGGTATATCGAGTTAGAACTAGAAGCGATCGAGAAGGTTGGCAACCGACACAAGGGGAAATCGATCGCTATGGACGTGCTATTCCTGAGCAAGTGTTTTTAACTCCTGATTTTGAAAGGAATTTAGTTAGACAAGTCAGATTATTGGACGGGGAACTCGTGTTAAGGAAGAATACGGAAAAATCTCCTTTAATATCGAAGTTGAGGCAGAATTAGAAGAAAAAGAATATAAAGCCCCCATCAAACTGCCTTATCGTTGGGCTGATTGGGCAAGGAATGACCATTTTTCGGGGGATACTCTTTTAAAATTCATCAATGAAGATAAGTTACCTTTGGCTTCTTTACCCCAAGCCTTAGCTAGTGAAGTTTCAGAAGAATTAGTGAATGAAACAGGAGAAATAAGCGGTTTATTTGCTTATTTGAGAAGTTTACAAAGTGATACGGGTAAGGATAGAAAAGACGTAATTGCAAGGGTTTTTCGTGATGTCACTAATCGCATGACTAGCGGTGCATTATTATTTGATGTGTTAGCGAAGGTGAATGAAATTCATTTTGATAACTCGGAGGAGGTTAATATTTTAAGTCTTCTCTATGAGTCGATGGTGAAAGAAATGCGAGATGCGGCGGGGGATTCGGGGGAATTTTATACTCCTCGCTCAGTGGTTAAGTTTATGGTGGAAGTGATGAAACCCCAGTTAACAGAGGTGATTTTTGATCCTGCTTGTGGCACGGGAGGTTTTTTGGTTGAGGTTTATGAGCATTTGCAAAAGCAATGTAGTGCTAGTGATTGGGATACTTTGCAAAATAGTATTATCGGTGCGGAAGCGAAGCCTTTACCGTATTTGTTAGTACAAATGAATTTATTACTACATGGTTTCGAGTATCCCGATATTGATTATGGTAATAGTTTACGGTTTCCCCTCTCGGAGTTGGGGATTCGAGATCAAGTTGATGTAATTCTCACTAATCCGCCTTTTGGTGGTGAGGAAGAGGATAGAATCCAAAATAATTTCCCTCCTGACAGGAAGACGAAGGAAACGGCTTTGTTATTTTTGCAGTTGATTATGAAGCGATTGCGGAAGATTAAAACCTCACCCCCTGTTAATAAGGGAAAGATCCCCCCAACCCCCCTTAATAAGGGGAACTTGAGTGTTGCTGGTAGGGCTGGTGTTGTGTTTCCCAATGGGGTTTTTACTCCTTATACTTCGATTCCGACTAATATTCTCTTTTTTGATACTTCTCAACCTACGGAAAAAATTTGGTTTTATGAGTTGCCTTTACCTGAAGGGCGTAAAAATTATTCTAAAACTAAACCCCTTGAGTATGAGGAGTTTGGTGACTGTTTGCAATGGTGGGATAATCGAGTAGAAAATGATTTTGCTTAGTGTTACGATTTTAAGGGAGAAAAAGATAAGGCTTTTAAACTTAGTCAAAGTCATCTTGATAAGGCAAGGGAAGGGGAAGAAAAGGTTAATCAATATAGTCAGGAAATTAGGGAATTAGAGCCTAAAATTAAGGGTTTAGAAGCTAGTATTTTAGATTTTACGCCTCAAGATGAGCAGAAAACAATTAAGGCAAACGTTAAAGAAATTAAGGAAAAAATTAAGGATTTATCCACACAAGTGGATGAGCAGAAAAATGTGATTAAGGATGAGCAAGAAAAAGCGAATAATATTTTAAATGCTATTTATAATCTCGATCGTAAAAATCCTAATAGCGGTGATGATTTTGAACATTTACCTCCTGAGCAGTTAATAGGAGATATTATAAAGAAGGATCAAAAAATTATCTCTTTAATGAATGAAATCAAGGATATATTAAATACTGAGGGAAAATAGATTATGAATATTACTTTAACTACTGAACAAGAAATTTTTATCAAACAACAGTTAGAAACGGGGAAATATACTTCTGCTGACGAGATTATTAATAAGGCTTTTTCTCTGTTAGCTAAAGAAGAAACACCCCAAAAATATGTCATTCAAGGGGGAGAATTAGCTCAGAAAAAATTACAAGAAAAAATAGAAATGTTCAAAAAAATTAAGGAAGAAAATAAGAATAAACCTGTTGATCCTGAAAGGCAAAAGTTAGCTGAAGAATTTAGAAAATTATGTGCAGAAACTCAAGCTCTAAATGCTGATAATCCTTTAACTGATAAGGAAATTCAAGCGGAAATCGACGCTTATCGCAGGGGTGAATGAAGGTTATCATCGATACAAATATTTTAATTTCGGCGGCTTTATCAGGCAGAAATCCAGAGTTAATTATTAATTTTATTATTGAGTATTCTGAGCATCAATGGATAGCTTCACAAGCAATTTTTGACGAATATTTAGAAGTGTTAAATCGTCCAAGAATTAAATTAACTGATGAAAAAAGACAAAGATGGTTAAATCTGGTAAAAAATTCTACTAAGTTAATTAATGTTAATATTAATTATGATTTTCCTAGAGATCAAAAAGATGCTAAATTTGTTGCCTGTGCGATCGCATCTAAGGCGGATTTTCTGATTACAGGCGATCGAGATTTTGAGGAAGTCAGTTTTATCGGTGATACTGTCATTATCTCTGTGTCCCAGTTTAAAGATTTATTTATGAGTTAATTGATTTATTATTTTATTAATTGAGAGTTTTTATTAATGTCTAATTCTTTATTATTGGTTTAGATTACCTTATGTTTTAAAACAAGTTGAATCAGATTGTAGTGGTAGCACTTCTTTATCAAGAAATCGTTATAAGCAAGAATTTTTTTAAAAACTTCAAATTCCTTTACCACCATTAGAAGAACAAAAGCGAATTGTAGGGAAAATAGAGAGGTGCGATCGCACCGTTTACAGACTATTCAAAGCTCAAATAGTATTTTTGATTCTTATCTAAATAAAATGATTAATGAATTTACACAAATATATGAATTAGAAGAATTAATTAATTTGGTAGAAAAAGATCGGGGAATTTCTCATGGAGTTGTTTTAACTGGTGAAAACTTACCAGATGGTATTCCTACTTTAAGAGCAGGAGATTTACAAAAATTTCATGTGAAACTAGATAATGTTAAAAAAATTGATCCAGAAATAGAAAAAAAATGTCAAAGAACAAAATTATCTGGAGGTGAATTGTTATTAAGAATAAGAGGAGGAGTAGGAAAAGTTGCAATTTGTCCAGTAGAAATGATTGGAGGTAACGTATCCAGAGAAATTGCCGTTATCCCATTTACAGATCAAGTTTTCTCTAAATACGCTATGTATGCTCTTGCATCTCCCATTTATCAAACAAAAATGGTTAATAAACTTCGTGGAACTTCTTATGTAGGTATTAATTTAAAAGATGTACGTCAATTATCTATTCCAACTCCACCATTATCAGAACAAAAAAGAATAGTAGAATATCTCGATCGACTTCAATCAAAAATAGAGACAATGAAGAAAGAGAGAGAGAAAGCCTTAGAAGAAACAGACGCTTTGCTTCCCTCAATCTTAGATAAAGCCTTTAAGGGAGAGTTGTAACTTAATAAAATTGCAGATAAAAGAATCAAGCCCACTAACTCCAATGCCATAGAATATAGTTGCGATACTTATATTTTGAGGTTTTTGATCCATGAGTGACTCTAGCAACAAAAATAATTAGGAGTTACGCATTGACAAAAATCACTAAATGTGCATAAGAAAAAATAAGTTCCAAGAATCGATCGCCTTGATTAAGCAAAAGGGAAATCAAAATAATATGTTACAATGCCTAAGAATAGTTCTTATGAAGAACATTCTAATTTAATATCTATGCCTTACCGTTATCTTCTGAATCCCTTATGATAATTGAATCATAAGGGC
>CAYPDC010000127.1:0-11297 GCA_964409355.1 uncultured Cyanobacterium sp. | reverse complement strand
CGCAAATTCATGGGGTCTATAAACCATAAAACTTAATCATATAATAAACTATAATAAAGTTTAGTGAGTTTTTTGTCAACAGTCAATTACTCTTTCATTAGGGATTAGAGAATGAATTATTCATTACCTGAGTTCGATGTTTAAATTGTTTGATCAATATTTTTGGCATTGGTGGGTAAAAATAAAACAAACGCCCTAAATTATTTGGTATAAAAACTCAATTTTATCCACCCTACAAATTATTTTCTTATTTTCTTCATTGTTAATTGTTCATGAGTATTATTTTAAAATCGGTTTTACCTGTTGCTTTTATTATCATCATTGGCTATATTGCAGGAAAGAAGTTGACTATGGAGCGATCGACTCTTTCTCAATTAAGCGTTTATATCCTTGCCCCTGCATTAGTTACCGATAGTTTTTACCGTAATTCTATGGCTGGAGATATTACCTTTCGCTTTCTCCTTGCCTATGGCATTATTTCTCTCATTCTATACCTTGGACTTGTAATTTTTAGTAAAGTTCGGAAGTTATCCAAAGAAAATAATCGTAATTTGTTTGCAATTCTGATCTGTCCAAATAATGGTAATATGGGGCTTTCCATTAGTGCTTTTGCCTTTGGAGAAGAAGGGTTAGCAAGGGCGGTAGTTTATATGATTGGTTCAAGTATTGTCTTATTCGGTGTTTTACCTGCGGTGTTGAAGGGAGAATCTATCATTAAGGGATTCAATATGACTTTACGTCTTCCTTTAATTTGGGCAATGATATTAGGGATTCTCTTGCAATTAAGCCGTGTTAATCTTCCTTTTAATTTGGGTGTTAGTCTTGAGTGGTTGGGAATATCCTCTATCCCGATTGCTTTATTAATTTTGGGGATGCAGTTGACTAACACTCGTTTTGAGTTTAATTTTCATCAATTTTTGGCTAGTTTGACTAAGTTGGCGATCGCGCCTGTGGTAGCATTAGGAGTAGGGAAAATGATGGCATTGGATGGCATTGATTTACAGATATTGGTTTTACAAACTGCTATGCCGACAGCAGTTAATACGGCGGTGATGATGGAGGAATTTGGCTCAGACTCGACAATGGTATCACGAACAGTTATTCTTTCAACTTTGATGAGTTTTATTACTATTCCGCTAATTATTTTCTGGTTAACATCTAGCTGAGTTACAGTTAAAAATCCCAATCTTCGTCATTTTCCTCAAAATCATCATCTCGATCGAGCTCATAATCTGAATTATAATCTTGAGCAGGGGCAATAACACGATAAGGAGCATCATAAACCCCTTGATATAATCTTTTTGGTGTCGGTGGTGAGGGGTTTTGTTTTGCTTTAGATTTAGTATTTTTCGGGCGAATTTCTGTTTTTTCTCTGGTTTGATAGGAATAGGGAGAAGCCTCACGGGTTTTCAACAAATTTGGGGGATAATCTTCTCTTTCTGGTGTTGCTATTTCCTGTGCAAAGGTGGTTAATTCCTCTTTATCTTCTATATCTTGTATGTCTTCTATTTTTATTTCTTCATCTGGGATTTCTTCATCTTTTATTTTTATTTCTTCATCTGGGATTTCTTCATCTTCTATTTCTTGATTTGGAGTTAAGGGAATTTCTGCAATTTCTTCATCTTCTATTTCTTGATTTGGAGTTGAGGGAATTTGTGTTGATTCTGTTGTCTCATTTAAGAGGTTTTTCTCTAAAATAGTCGGGGAAACAGGCATCCTGTCTGTCATAAAATTGTTTTGTGCCACCGTGTTAACGGGATTGTCTGGTAAATCCTCAAATACTTCGTCTTCTTCCCAACGATAGTTCAAGTTTTCTGTGGCAGTTTCTCTTTCTTGATGGGATTTTTCTACGGGGGGAGATTTTTGTTGTCTCGGTGGAGATTGAGGGGGAGGGGAATAGGGGATGTTAGCATTAACGGATTGATTTCTTTGATTGTTGTTAACGGGGTTACTGGTTAAAAGATTGATGAGGAGGCTAGAGATTATTCCTGCTAGTAATGCCAATAATACCCATAAGAATAGGGGTAAAGCGGGAGAATTAAAACCAAAAAAGGTAAGCACGATCGCACCTCGATTTTGAATGGCAAAGATAGCAAAAAATGCGATCGAAACGATTAATAGTAAACTTTTAAACCCCATTAGATCCTAAAAAACTCCTGAAAACTAAGATAAAATCATACTATTAAGAATTAAGAAATTCTACCTCAAACCGAAAAACTATTGTTTAAGAGAATCGGAAATACGTCTCAATTTTTTCTGATTGTCAATGGGTTGACGAGGAGAAGGTAATTGATTGTTGGGCCAGTTTTCCATATCATTACAGACACAAGGAGAACTTTGTACACCAATATCAATCATTGGTACTGGCATACTGCAACGAGCGCATTCAGATATTTCCCATTTAGAGGATAACAGTTGTTGAATGGTTTGAGAAGTTCCTTCTAAATAGCAATCTCCTGTTTTCTCATCACTGACTAACTGCCAACATTCTTCAAATTCACTACTGTATCCATGGATGTTTAAAATCCGAGAGGGTAAAACCGCAGTGTTTTGACTAGGAATCACAATTTTCTTTCCCAGTTGAAACCAATAAGCGATATATTTTTTTACCTTTTCCGACTCCGCCATAAAAATACTCATAAATAAAATACTACCTTCATTTCTATTCTATGGTAACGATTGATTTACATTTTTTTCAGAATTTTTGCTCTCTTGCTTCTCGAAAGTGATAAATTATTCATTAGTTTTTAATTTTGGCTCTTCTACAGTAGTTATGATAAATTATTAGAAAATAATTGCTATAAACCTTATAAGGTATGGGATAACTTATAACAAAAATGCAACTTTTATAAATTAACAGTTTTAAATTAACCTGACACCTGACACCAGAAGTCTGACACCTTTTCCTAACCAAAAATTTACATACTCAAAGTAAGAGAGCCTTAATTTTTAACCGAAATTAATTCATCTGGATCAAGAAGAAAAACGGTTTTTTCCTGTTCATTTTCCTTAATAACAACTACATGAGAAGCGATTTTTAAAGTATCTGCTTGACGATAGGAAGCTGGTAAAACCCGAATAATATTTAAGGGAATATCGTACAATTCTGGTGTTTCCGAAATCAAAATGCCAAAGGTTTCTTGATTACTATTATTAGCTAATAATAAATATTTTTTCCCTTCTCCTGATAATATTTGAGGGGTATTAAACAACTTCTTATGTAAGTCAATAACGGTAATTTCTTTATCTCCTAAATTGACTAAACCGAAATGATTTAAACCACTACTAAAAACCTGATTATAGTTAACCACTTTTTCCACTGTATCGATGTGTAATGCAGTGTTGAGATTGCCAACAGAAAAAACTAATAATTTTACTTTTTCTGTGCTAGAACTGGTTTGATTTGGTAAATTGGCGGTATTCATGGTTGTTAGGATTTTAGAGGATTGAGGAGTCGAGTAGGTAGGGGTTGAACATTGTTCAACCCTTACGAAGTAGGGAGTAAGAAGTAACGAATAACGAGTAATTATTCATTATTAACTGATGTTACGCAAAAAGATAATTAATTGTCGATGGGAGGTAGCAGGCGGTGCATTGAGCGTAGTCGAAATGTAGCAGGTAGGAGGTTAAAAGCATCCATAACTATTTTCGTGGCTTAAGGACCACAATAATCGTATTTTTTGCACAATGGCTTTAAATTAATTCTTTTTCCTTAATCTTGGGCTTTATTCTTATATGACACGGAGCAAACCTAAAACCTGAAACCTGAAACCTACTAAAACTTAACACATGAATAAGTGCGTAACGTCAGTTATTAATTATTCAGTGTTTTAGGGTACTTGGATACAGATAGGAGATTCTTCCGTTAAGGCTTGGGTAAATTTGCCATTTTCCCCTAATACCGCTACTAAGTAGATTTTTTGATCAGGATCAACATGGAGGTTTTTCCACGGGAAAGCAATCTCTAAGGCTCGATCGAGCGCTATTCTAACATCACAACTACGGGGATGCCATTTAAAATCTCCCCCTGCTTCTTCTAACCAACAGGTTTGAGTGGGTATATGAATCCCTAAGTGATAACGGAAATAATGGTTAACGGGTTCTTGATTGGGTACATCCGCTAAGGGGAAGCCGTTATTAGATCCTGCCACATCAGCGAAATACCACGCTAAATGAAGTTCAGAGGGTAAATCTTTGCCTGAGTTTATTCCCTGTTGTAAGTCAAAACGGAGATAGAAACTAAGATGATTCCAACCGTAGAAAATGCGAGGAATAACGCTACTGCGGTGCATAGTCCCCCTTGAACCACCGATAATGATTTTACCTGCTCTTTCCCAATCTTCATCTTCTCCTTGCCCGTCAATGGGGGGATGGATAAAGCTACCGGGTATGTAGTTTTCTTCTTGTTTTCTCGGTTCGGCTACGGGTTTATTTAAGTATTCTGGTACGGGTTCTTTTAAGGCTTGATAAAGGGCGATCAAATGTTCTCTAAAGAGTTGATCAAACATATCATCATGGCTGGAGTGATGGGGATCACCAAACCACCAAAACCAGTCTGAACCTTCGGCAGCGTAAAGGGCTTCCCACGCCTCTGGGTTAGTTTCTTCTGTGGCTTCGGGGTGTTTTGCTAGGGTTTCTCTGGCGACTTGGAGGTATTCCCATGCTTTGTTTTTATCGGGATCCCCGATCCATGTGGTAAAGTTGGCATCAATCCATGAACCAGTATGGAGCCGATCGCTCTTAATTACTTCTGTGGGAGGGAATTTCTCGATAAATTCAGAAACGGTGACTAATTGTATATCTTCTTGACGGGATAGTCTCTCATAAAGATTTTCTAGGAATACCTTACCATCTTGTTCGTAAAACTCCCAACAATTTTCTCCATCGAGGGCGATCGTCACTAACCAAGGTTGTTCTAAAGTGGTTTGATCTTCTTCCTGTTTACTCTTGAGACGGCGAGAAATAGCCTCTAAATGCCCGATTAAATTCTTCGTCGCATCATCTGCTGTCATTGAGCCATAAGAAAAACCTATCAAATCCGATAAACGGTGATCTCGGAATACCATACTCACATCGCCATTTTCCGTTTCCAGACGATAAGGACGATATAATCTATCAGGATCATAAACATTGCCGGTTTCATCTCGATAGAAATAGTGTTCAATGGATATTCCTAACACCCCCTCATCGGAACATAACCAATCAAATCCCCTTTGAGCAACATGAGGTAAAATAGTGGGACTGACAGATTGTTCACTAGGCCACAAACCCCGGGGCGATCGATCGAACCGTTCCTGATACATCGCCAAAGCCTTATCTAAATGACGGGGAATATCCTCCTCCCACTGAAAATGCACAGAAGGCAAACGCATTTTCGGCACTGCCACTTGTCCTGCATTTGTATCCGCTAAAAGAGGTAAAATAGGATGGGTATAGGGAGTTGTCGTGATTTCTAATTGTCCAGCATCCTGCATCTTTTTATGTTGAGGAATGATCCGACTGATAATTTCCCGTTGCTTTTTCCAAATATTTTTGCGATCTTCAAGGTTAAAACGTTTACCTTTTCTTAACCAACCTGCAATTTCAGGATCATCCCAGAAAACAGGATCAATCCATGCTAAATTATGCCACGCCAACACATCAGCATAGTCTGGGTCTTGCCAATTTTTCAAACACCATTTCGTGCCTAAGTCATGACGCTCCTGATATAATTCATCATAGCGACGATGGGGACGAATCATGTGATAATGGTTGGCATCGAAAAAGTGATTAATAATAAATTCTTTTTGTTGCATGGTGAGGCGAGAAACCGCCGTTAAACTCAAAGCCAAATAGGGATCTAAGGCTTCTCCTTTGGCATAATCTTCTAACTGCAATATCAATGAAGGAACAAGATTAACGGTTTGATGTAGTTTGTGATATTTCTCAAGAATTAGCATCAAATCCAGATAGTCTTTTGTCCCATGTAATCTTACCCAAGGCAAACGATATTGACCACCGAAATCATGATTAGAGAGACGAGACTTATAGAGTGGTTGATGTTGATGCCAAATAAAGGCTACATACAAGGGATGAGACATACTAATTCACCGCCATAGATAAATAATTTTTATCAGTTTATCTTAAATAATCGACCATTGACAATAGGGAAAAATTTACAATCGAGTAGGATAAGGTGCGATCGTATTCTTAAAGGTACACCATATTATTTATGATATTTTTCAGAACTATTTTGCTAATATTAGTTAGTCCTAATCAAAATCTCCTGATGATCTATGTTAGTCAACGATACCTTACCGAAAAAAAATACTAAGGCGGTGGTAGAAAATAAATCCGTCAATCAAAAACATTTCTTGGACATAACCAAAAATTCAATTTCCCTAGGCACAAATCCCCCGATCACGCCTCAAAAAAGGTTAAATAGAAATAACAGACGTAGTCAAAAAAACGAGAATCCATCGGTTCAATGTTCCGAATCCATACAATATCCCCTGTGGTTGAAAGGTTTTATCTTCCTCAATCATGGCTCTTCTCTTATTTGTTATGTAACGGTTGCTGTAGCTCTTGTTTTATATGGAATCACAGTTTATGCTCCAAGACAGTGGACGAGTAAATATAATCAGTTACAGCATTTACAAAAACAAGAAAGACAATTTACCTTTACAGATGAAATATTGAAAGATAATCTAGGAGAATCGGCACAAAAACCAGAATCAGGATTTGTGAGTCCTGAACAAAGTAAACCCCCGATATTTGTTCCTTCTACTACCCCTCAATCGATTACACCTCCAACTTTAAATCCCCCTAGGATCAAAAAAGTTGAGCCTATATCCCCCGTAGCCTATTAAATGCCATAGCCAAAACACATCCGATGAACGTTTTTAAACTCAAATCTGACAAAATTCAAATCACTAACCCCGACATCGACAATAACTCTGGCGGAGTCAAATCTGCCTTTACGCAATTAGATTTTGATACTTGGATTCGATTACTCCTAATTTGGTTATTTTTGACATTTGCCGCAACGGGTTTAGGATGGCGACTCTATCAATTACAAATAGTCAAAGGCGAACAATTAGCTAAGTATGCGAAACAGCAACAAAGTTATAATTTCCGCCCTTATATTCCCCGTCGTTCAGTGATGGATGCTAGAGGCAATGTGATCGCTCTTGATAAGGTGGTTTATAAAGTCTATGTTCATCCGATTATGTTAAATGAGAGTAAAGAGGTTGTGGCGGGAAAATTGGCGAATATTCTCACCGATAGGGATAAAAATGAGATTTTAAAGGTTTTGCATAGTGATAATACTGGAATAGTTTTGGCGAGAACGATCACTGAGGATCAGGGTAATAACATCAGAAGGTTAGGATTTGAAGGGATTGATTTGGAAAAACGTTATGCCCGTTTTTATCCCCAAGGAGAACTATTTGCTGATGTGATTGGTTATGTTGATACAGAACATAATGGACAAGCAGGAATAGAACATAGTCAACAGGAATTATTAGAACGAGATTTATCTCAACTGAATCTCAAATCAATGATGAGGGTGAAAAGGGACGGTGAAGGATCGATTATCCCTGCATCATTACCTGATGGTATCGTTCAATTAGATGATCTCCAGTTGCAATTAAGTCTTGACTTAAGGTTACAAAGAGCCGCGAGAGATTCTCTCCAAGCCCAAATTCAGCAGTTTAATGCCAAAAGAGGAGCGGTAATTGTCATGGATGTCCATACGGGAGAAATTGTCTCTCTAGTGAGCGAACCTACCTACGATCCCAATAATTATTCTAACTATGATTTTGCCCTTTATAAAAATTGGACTGTCACCGATAGTTTCGAGCCGGGCTCAACTTTTAAACCTATTAATGTGGCGATCGCTCTTGATGAAGGAGTAATCAACTCAAAATCAATGGTATTGGACTCTCCCAGTACCGTTATCGATGGTTGGCCTATTTCCAATGCCTCTAAAACGGGGAAAGGGTGGGTTAGTATCACCAAGGCAATAGAAGATTCAAGCAATACAGCGATGATTCACACCATGAAGAAATTAGGGCGTGAAAAATATTATCAAAGACTCGAACAACTGGAGTTAAATCGATTAATGGGGGTTGACTTACCCTTTGAAGCGACAGGATACGTCAAACCGAAAAATATTTTTACTGCTAGAGACATCGAAACCGCCGTTTCTTCTTTCGGACAAGGATTATCATTAACTCCCTTAAAATTAGTACAACTCCACGCTGCGATCGCCAACGGTGGTAAATTAGTTACGCCCCATGTTGTCAGAGGATTAGTCAACTCCCAAGGAGAAATAAAATTTGCACCAGAATTAAAAGTAAAACAAATTTTCTCCCCTGAGTCTGCCAGTAGTGTTAACGCCATGATGCAGTCCGTCGTAGCCAACGGTACGGGCAAAGCCGCTCAGATAGACGGTTATCATATTGGCGGCAAAACAGGCACAGCCCAAAAACATGACGGTAGAGGAAGATATAAAGCCGATGCCAAAATTACCAGTTTTATCTCCATTTTTCCTAGCGACAAGCCTAAATATGTGGTTTTTGCCGTGGTAGATGAACCAAAAGGGGCAAATACTTATGGCTCAACTGTTGCGGCCCCTGTGGTAAAGGATGTTATTAAGGCGATCATCCGCACATCTGGTATTCCTCCTTCCTATACTCCCACTTCCCGAAAGGTGAAATAAGGGCAGGTTGTTAATATTTACCTGAGTTCGATATAAGAAAAAATGATGAAGACGAGAAGGGGAGAGGGGGAGGAAAATGCTCCAAAATTGTCGATTATCTTATTTCCTAGAAAATATTAATTAAAATTAATAAATTAGGATTAAAAATCAATTTATCTAGTTTTTTTCTCAATATCTATCAAGTTTAACTCCGAACTCCGAACTCAGGTATATTTGGGTGAAGGCAAGACTAAAGAAGGAATGAAGATGAGCAGACAAGGAAGATATTACACACACAAAATGGTATTTCTAGTGATTTTTGTCTTGTAGTTACTGTGAAATTCTCAAAGTAAACGGATTTTGACTCCCCTGAGAATCACCTACATAAATTAAATACTTTCCTGCTGCCCACACACCACCCATTTGCGGATTTTTCCCCGCATTGGCATCTCCCAAAATACAGAAGCGATCGCCCTCTCCCGGACCTAAAATTAATAAACTCGGTTTTCCTGCTTGGGTTTCCACAGAGACATTCAAGGAGTAGGCTTGTTGACTTAATTGCAAAACATAGTTAGGTTGATCAGCAATATAACCACAATCACCACTATTCTTATTTCCCCCTGTTATCCCTTTTATCTCCTGATTTTGTGCCTTTACTCCCTCAGATAGAAAACAGGTAATAACCACTAACGCCATAACAGACAAAAAACGAGAAAAAATAGAAATCATGATTGCTAATTATTGGTGACAAAACATTTTTTACCATAGACTAGGAATAGTGATCAAATGTTCAATCAATTATCCACTGAATTTTATTTATGTCATCGAATATCCGTATCCTACCTGAAAAACTAGATAAAATCGTCCAAAAATTTCAACGCCGTGACAATCCTAAGCAAAAATACGAACAGTTGTTATGGTATGCCCAAAAATTAGAAGCCATGCCAGAAACAGAAAAAACCTCAGAAAACAAGGTATCTGGTTGCGTTTCACAGGTTTATATTACCTCCCATCTCAATGACGGCAAAATATTTTATCAGGGAGACTCCGATGCACAACTGGTAAAAGGATTAGTAGCTTTTTTAATTGCTGGTTTAAATGGCTTAACTCCCCAAGAGATTATTACTCTTACTCCTGAGTTTATTGAAGATACAGGCTTACAAGTTAGTTTAACTCCCTCTCGCGCCAATGGTTTTATCAATATCTTTAAGAAGATGCAACAACAGGCGATTTTTTTGAGTAATAAATAAGGTTCTCTTGCTTCTCCAGAGTGATAAATTATTGGTTAAAAAATGAGTAATAGACATCTGGTAGAAATCGGGCTAGAAGCCCGAACTACCCAAGAAAAATCTTAATTTTTACCCGATGTCTAATAAGTTTTCTCTCTTTCAACATTTATTCTTATTCATGGAATTTTTAATTACGGGAAAAGATTTCTTTAATTGGTATCAATCAGCAAAAAAAGATTGTTTAGATAACAATATTAATATTATTGAATTTAATTTATTTATCGTAGAGTTAACCTCTTTAAATAAACTAGAATTGCAGTTAAATAGTTATCAAAATCAAGAAAAGATTAATAGTAAATTTTCTTTAGATCAATTAAAAGAATTATGGGATTTGAGAATAAATAAACGTTGGCCTATTCAATATTTAATCGGGCAATGTCATTGGCGTAATTTTACTTTAAAAGTAACTCCTGATGTCTTAATTCCTCGCCCTGAAACGGAGTTAATTATTGATCTAGCCTTAGAAAATACTCTTAATTATCCTCGTTTAAAAACTGGAAATATCCTTGATTTAGGTACAGGAAGCGGTGCGATCGCCCTTGGATTAGCGGAGGCGTTTCCAAATAGTAATGTTTATGCTGTTGATAAGAGTGAATCAGCCTTAAAAATTGCCCAAGAAAATGCCGTTAAATATGGTTTTGAGTCGAGAGTTAAATTTTGTCATGGTTCTTGGTTTGACCCAATAAATGACCTTAGAAATAGCTTTAGTTTGATTGTTTCTAACCCCCCTTATATCCCCTCAAAAATGGTATTAGAGTTAGAGCCAGAAGTGGTAAATTATGAACCAAAAATTGCCTTAGACGGTGGAGAAGATGGTTTAAAGGATATTCGTTATTTGATTGCAAATGCCCCAAAATTTTTAGTTAAAGATGGGTTTTTAATATTAGAAATAATGGCAGGTCGAGGTAAAATAGTTGAGAATATTTTAAGAGAAAATGGTCATTATCAAAATGTTAAAATAGAGTATGATTTAGCAGGTTTAGATAGATTTGCGATCGCCACAAATCGTTAACCAAACAAACATTTTCTCTATGGACAATTCTAAATCTACATAACCTGAGTTCGACATAAAATCTTAAGTGATGAAAGGTGAGGTATCAGGCGATGCACTGAGGGTAGCCGAAGTGTGTTAGGTGTTAGGTTAAAGAATTGATAAAAAACTTATGTTTATTGATTTTATTGTTTTTCAGCACCTTGATTGATTAATCAATCTTAAAAAAACCCACCTGAAACCTGCAACCCGAAACCTGAAACCTACCTAAATCAACAATTCTTACTCATTGTTCGCTTATTTGAAAAAGTCAAAGAGTGAAAAATAACTTCAAATG
>CAYPDC010000126.1:0-11334 GCA_964409355.1 uncultured Cyanobacterium sp. | reverse complement strand
TTAACATCACAAGTATATTGTTTAGGAGACGGACATGATGGGATATGGAATATATTTAAAGAAATAGCTCCGCCAGAAAATCGAGTGGAAATATTGGATTGGTATCATCTCAAAGAAAATCGGGAGCATCCCGTTTTTGTAAAAACATACCAAAATTAACGACATATTAAGGGTTTAGACATATTTAAAATGGCTAATTGCAAAATTGGGATGCTCCCCATCGTAAGGGATGAACTAAAACTTCAGTTATAGTCAAGGTTGAAGTAATTACGTGAAAATCACCGTTATTGATTCCCTGAAAAAAAGGTTTAATTAAAGGTAAGTATTTTGTATTTTGCTCTATAAAATAAATTAAAGGAGAAGTATCTAATCCAATAGTTTTATTCTGTAATAAATTTAACCATCCCATGAGTTTCTTTCTTCCTCTATATATTTTTGAACATCAATACTCAGCCAAATTTCTTTGCCTAATCCCTCTAAATCCATAATATTTTTTTGCCCTATTTTTGCTCTATTTTTTTTAGTAGTTGATGTAGCGACTATCTTTGTTAATTCCTCCAATAATATAATTTGTTCTTGTTGATTTAGTTCTTTAAATTGACGATGAATATTTTGATAAGCTGTCATAGGATATTGGTAACAAATTTATGTTTATATTTTAACGGTACTTAAACAAAAACTAAGCCCAAATAAAGCCTAAACTCGCTTTATAAGCTGTAAATACTTCGGGATTCTGCCTCAGCCATTGGAAAAAACGAAAAGATACTGCGGTGCGAAATGCCTCCAATGCTTCTGCAAAAGTATTTAACGGCTTATTTCCCCATTGCCTTCTCAATCCCCCCGTGAGACGATGCCATTGAATAAATGTGTGAGCATCGGAATACCAGTATGAAATGTCTCATCAGACTTCTTTTTTTTCTCACTTGATACTCTGATAACCCTAATGATAACCCTAACCAGCCCTTGATTTCACGAAAAAATACCTCAATCCAGTTTCTCTGACAATAGGTATCAATTATCCAATCAATGGTAGCTTTTTCTTCTGTTACTTCTAACTTAATCTCTTGGATAAGGATAGTTTGTTGATTATTTTGAGCCACTAAAATCGGCTCTTTTGCTGGAAGTGCGATGGCACTTGTGTTATTAATCGTTAGCAAAGTTAAGGGGAATAACCAAATATATTTATTCATTCCTGCACACCAATTACTCATAATATTTATCAATTAGTTAGATTTACAGAATAATTGGTTAAGGAAAAAATTTTTTTCTCTGGAGGTACTTTTTTTTTCTCTAGCGGTACTTTTTTGATTATGAAATGTTTGTCATTTGATAGGTTTTTGGATTTACTCCAAATTGCTTCTGAAATGCGATCGTAAAAGCACTAGGACTAGCATAGCCTACCATAGAAGCCACAAGAGTGATCGCTCTTTCTTCATTTAATAATTTTTTTGCCATTTCTAAACGATATTCTCGCAAATCGCCAAAAACAGTATTATGGAATAGATAACGAAAACCCTCTTTCAATTTTCTCGTATTTAATCCCACTTGTCGAGCTAAAGTCTTCAAATCTGGTGGATTATCATAATTTTTTCTCAAAATCTCCCTCGCATGATAAATAGCCTCTTTATCTCTACTTTTAAAAGATTTCACATCACCAGAAGAAGGTAACTCAGTAATCATTTGTAAATGTAAAGCAATTAATTCTAAACTTTTTGCCTCTAAATAAAGATATTTAGTTATACCCTGATAAGGACAATTAATAATATGTTTTAATGCTGTCGTCATATTTGGAGATATATTAAAAAATTGAGAAAATTGTTTCTGATTATCACCATGACAAAATGACTTAATTGTTTCAGGCATTTCAATTCTATATTCATCAAAAAGAATTGTTAAAGTTGAAGGATGTAAATGAATGTCAACAGCTAAGGCTTGATGATGTGATGACTCATCTCAGATATTACTTGTTTGATGAATACCAGAAAGATAATGATGGGGAGTTGTTATTCTTGATTTTTCCCATAATCCTCCCACAGAAGACAAATTAAAAACAAATTCTAAACATTGTTCATTTTCTCCTCGACAATCTTGGATTAAATCTCGTTTTAATTGGTAGTTATGAATAGTTAAATCAATGCCATTGTGCAATTGTATTCCATTCTTATAACCATCACCTAACCAATCAGGATATAAAAAAACTTGATCCTTGATATTCGCTAACAATTCTGGTTTTTTTCATTGGTGAACTTTGTTAATTCATCATACAATTGTGAGCCGACAAAAGTTACTGTCATAGCAATTTAGATATCCTTAAAAGTTTTTGAATCCATAATCACACCATGATAAATAATAATTTATGTCAATAACAATGTCATATTCATTAATTCTTTTGTGATCTTGCTTTAAGGCTTTTTAAGAATTTTTCTCATAACACCATCCCCATAAACCAATCAAAAATAAACCAAAGGATGTCATCACATATAATAAACTCATACCTGCTCCTTTATCACTACCAAAAATTGGGGTTAAGATATTATTTGTCATCATTAGAGGTTCAAAAATTCGATCGGCTAAAATACCTCCTAGTAAAGATGCGATCGCACCTACTCCTAATCGTAACCAACTGCTAAAAGCAAACATTCTTCCTTGTAAATTAGTATCAATTTTACTTAAATAAAGAGCTTGACGAGAGCTATAAATCAAGGGAAAATTTAAACTAGAAAAAAACTGTAACGGTATCCAAATTAAGGTAGATTGCCCAAAACCAAAAATAAATTTACAAATACCCGCTCCCATTATGCCTAATACTAAACCTTTAAAGTGATTTTTAAAACCTCCCCAAAAAGTAATAATTAATCCTCCAATTACTCCCCCGATTCCAGCAGAAGCACTAATGCTACCAAGAATGAGAGTATCTCCATTGGTGCGCGAAAGAATTAACGGTTTAAAAACACTACCCCCTATATCATGGATAAACCAAAATAAAATCTCAATAATTATTATTTTTAATAAAAAAGTATCTTGTTTCAAATAAATAAAAATTGCTTTTAAATTTTGGGTTAATTTAGATGAATTTATCTTAATTTTTCTGGTTTTAATAGGAATAATAATCACAGTTAAAATAGCAAATATTAAAGTTAGTAAATCAATTATTAAAATCCCTGTTAAATCGATGATAGGATATAAAAAACCTGCCAAAGCAGGAGCGATAATTTGTGAGCCATAACCGAGAATTGAGCTTAAACTACTAGCACGGGTATAATTATCAGGGGTAACTAAATCAGCAACAACGGTTTCGGTAGCTAAAGATTGTAGTTGAGAAAAGGGAGAAGTTATGGCTATTAATAAATAAATATGCCAAATTTGTAAACTAGAAAAAATGTAAATTAATAATAAAATAATACTTACTATTCCTGTTATTATATCTCCTAAAATTATTAAAAATTTTCGTGCGCGCGGCGTGCCTTTGGCATCGAACCTATCAACAATAATGCCCATAAATAACCCTGTAATTAAAGTTGGGGCAAGAAAAGCAAAGGAAATAAAAGCTAAGGCGGTAGCTGTGCCTGTTTTTTCCCATGCCCAAATCGTTAAGGCAAAATTAGTCATATTACTACCAATAGTAGATAATAATTGACCACTCCAAATAATTAAAAATTTTCTCACAATTACTTTAAGATAAATTCTCTTAATTCTTGTAAAATATATTTAGATGCGATCGCACCATTCAAGCCATTCCATAAACCATAACTAGCAAAATAAACTTGATTATTAATAGTCGCTGGTAAAGATTTTGTGAGGGAATTTTCTTGCCAATCTTGTTTAAAGGGCGCTGTTTGACTCGCTATAATCTCAGCATTACTTTTATTTTTCACATCTGTATTATAAGCAAGAATAAAAATCCAGTCTGCTTGTTTGGCTAATTCTGGTAAACTTTCTAAAGAAATCGGTACACTAACATTATCATCATTAGAAATACTAATTATTTCAAAACCTAATTGATTAAAAATATTTGCTAAATCGCTATCTCGACTAAGCATAAATAAACTATCATTTAACCGATTACCCGCTAATAATAACACTTTATTTTTGTCATTAATAACATTCTTAAAATCTGCTTTAGTTTGGGTTAAATTACTCTCATAATTTTTAATAGTTTCCTGAGCTTTTTCAGTTTGATTTAAGGCTTTTGCTAAAGTCATTAAATCCTCTTGCCATTTCCCTTTAATAGTGCGATCTTTAAATAAGAAAGTAGGGGCAATTTGTGACAAAAAATCATATTGAGTTTGATTACGAGTTTCTCCTAAAATTAAGTCTGGTTTAATTTTTGATAACATTTCTAAAGAGGGATTATTAGCATTACCTAAATTATAAGGCTCAGTAGTAATTAAATCTCCTAAAATGGGATCAATTTCTTTTACATTAGTAATTTTTTCTCCTTTTTCAAAACCAAAATAACTACCAAAACCATAGGGTTGATAACCTAAAGAAAGAATTTGAGCGAGATTATAACTCCCTAACACAGCAATATTTTCAATTTTTTGACAGATTTCAGTTATGCCAAAATCATGGCTAATATTTTGACAATTATTATTTTCATTAACAGATTGATTATTACCATTTTGACAGGCAATAATTAAAGATATTGTGCCGATAAAGAGAATAAATTTAATTAAGATTTTTTTCATAAATTTTTTAAGTTAGTAGTAAGGGCTTTAGCCCTTATTTACCTCAGTGAACCATAAGAAAAAGGGTGAAAACGAGACAGGTTGACAAGTGGACAAGTGGACAAGTGGACAGGCGGCGCACTGAGCGTAGTCGAAGTGTAGAAAAATTCTTAATATTCGATGTACTTTAAAGTAATTTTGTAGATTCATGTACAATACAATCTCCCTGTCTTCCTGTCTTGGGAGTCTTCCAAGTCAGTCATCACCTATTTTTATATCGAACTCAGGTTTATTTACAAAATGTTGACAACCCTAAAGGGTTTACTACAAACCTAGAATTTGATCGAAATTGAGCCGATAACGGTAAAAGGTTCGCCCGGATAGATTTCATTTGTACGTCTATTTTCTGAGGCTCGAATATAATTAACATCAAAAATGTTTCTAAAATTGAGCGCAACGCGCCAATTATCTCGGTTATAAAAAATACCAGCATTGGTGAGAAAATAGCTATCAAGGGTAAAACTATTGGCATTATCCCCAAAACGTTGATCAACATAGTTGAAACCTAAACCAAAGCCCAACCCTTGCAAATCTCCCTGTTGGATTTCGTAACTTGTCCAAAAATTAAAGCTATTCGGTGGCACACTATAAAGTTTATTCCCTTCTAAACCCCGATTATCTTGGGTTATTGTAGCATCAATATAGGCATAGTTAGCAATGATATTCCAACCGGGGAGAATCTCTCCGATTAAGTCTAACTCGAAACCTTCGCTTTTTTGCTCTCCTGTGGCAACAGAAAAGTTAGGAAAATCGGGATCAGGAGTGGCTACATTTCTCTTGGTAATATTAAAATAGGATGCCGTGAAAGATAGTTTTTTGTCTAGTAATTCTGTTTTAATACCGAACTCGAATTGCTCTCCCTCTTCGGGCGCTAGTAAGTCTCCGTTAACCGTTGTGGCAATATTGGGAGAAAAAGAACGACTAAAACTGGTATAAAGAGAAATTGGCTCAATGGGTTGATAAACTACCCCAATACGAGGAGAAAAAGCATCGTTACTTTGCCCACTACTTGAACTGTTAGGATTGAAAAAAGTAGGGCGATTGGTATTACTTTGATCTACGGTATCATAACGAAATCCTGCTAAGAGTTTCCATTGAGAATTAAAAGTAATTTGATCTTGCAAAAAGAAACCAAAGGCATCAATAATACTATCAGCATCAAACACGATTGGTTCTTGGGCAAAATTAGGACGAGGTACAGTATTATAAATAGGGTTAAAAATATCAATGGGAGTGGGAGTAGAGAAATTTCGCCTCACAATGTTATTAAGGTCTTCTCTTTTGTAAAAATCAATCCCTGCTAAGAGTTGATGTTCTACAGCGCCCGTGTTAAATTTACCCACAGTGTCTAATCTAACTTCATAGGTTTGACTAGGTTGGTATAAAGAAAGAAAATTACGACTTAATATGCCTGTATTTTCGTTTAATGCCCCAGAAAAAGCCCCCTCAAAATAGGAATCGTAAGATATATAATTAAAGGATTGACGAATTTTCCAAGTGTCACTGAAACGATATTCAAAGTTATAACCAAGACGTAATTGGCTGACTTCTGCAAAATCTTCTAATTCCCCTAGATTTGTCTCTCTGGGAATGTCGGCAACCCCTTCCCCTAAAGCCGTTAAACCGAAATCATTGGGGCGTTTATCATCTAAATATTCCAAGTTAAATCGGAAGGAAGTGCGCTCTCCTTCTCTGGTAATGACAGGGCTAATGAAAAAACGGTTAATATTTTGATTAAAATTACGAAAACTGTCTTGGGTTTCATAGGAAACATTAACACGAGAAAACCATTTATTCTCACCTTCAGCGTCAAGGGGTTGGGAAATATCGAGACTAGGACGAATTAAACCCCGATTACCTACTTGCAATTTTGCCTCGTAGAAAGGCTCTGGTAGGGGTTTCTTGGTGACTAAATTAATTACGCCTCCCGGTTCAACTACCCCAAAAAGAATGGATGCAGGACCTTTTAACACCTCAATCCGCTCTAAATTTCCTAAGTCTGGAAAACCGATGTTACCATCGCGCCCGAAGGTTTGGCGATAGCCGTCTTTCAACACGGTGGCATCACTAAAACCCCGAATTTGAAACCTTTGCCCACGAGGATCAGCCGAAGTCTGTTGTACACCGCTCACATTGCGCAAAGCGTCTCCTAAATCTAGTAACTGTTGATCTCGAATTACTTGCTCTGGTATAACTTGAATAGATTGGGGTACATCTCGAATCGGAGTATCCGTAAGGGTTGCGGTGGTAGCGTCGGGGATAAAATAATCATCATCTTGTACTTCTTGGGTAGCGACAATTTCGATTTGTTCTTCTGTTTGGGCTATGTCTGCGGTGGTGATGCTTAAAACAAGGTTATCATTAATTGATGTTATCTCTGCGGTGGGTAGCTGATTTTTTCCGGTTACAGTGATGCGTACTCCTCCGTTTTCAAGGGCGATCGCCCTTATACTTTCGATGTCACTACTGGGATTTAATTGTAAAAATTCTTCTCCTTGAGGGAGAGTTAACTGAGTGTCGATAAATTCAATGATTAAGTTGTTTTCATCGGGAAAAATAAGGGGTTGTAAATTGTAAATATTATTTCCCTGCAAAATCAACTCTAATTTATTCTCAGTCTCTTTTACTTCAATATTGGTAATGTTAGAGTCAATAGTAACTTGAGTTAATAAATGATTATTTTTATTAATTATTAAGTTTTCAGCTTTAACATAATTTTGATTAACTAAAGGAATTAACCCTGTTAAAGTCAGTAAAAATAAGATTTTTGTTGTTTGCATATCCTCACACTATTAAAATAATTTCTCAACTAACTATTAAAGATAACGTGAGGTGCGATCGAATTTCTCTTGCAGAGGTACTTTTTTTCTCTTGGAAAGGTACTTTTTATTAACAATACCTGAGTTCGAGATAAAATTTTCGGTGCTGTAAAGGTGTCAGGCGGTGCACCTAGCGTCATGAGCGTAGTCGAAGTGTATTAGGTTAAAGAATTGACAAAAAACATATCTTTATTGATTTTTTTATGTTCAATTCTTTGATAGAATTATCTGATTGTCTGAAAATTACACCTGAAACCTGCTCTTATCAAACATTCTTGCATCGAACTGAGGTAACAATAAGCCCTAAAGAGGAAAATACATCTTACTGTAATAAAAATTTTTCAATTTCTACATACTTAGAATTCATTTTGATAGAAAACAGATTTTTAACGATGAGCTAATTGAAAGGTTTTAGGATTAACTCCGAATAGTTTTTGAAAAGCGGCATTAAAAGAAGTGGCACTATTGTAACCAACATTTTCAGCAACTATAGCCACATTTTTCTGCTGTTTTAGTAAATTTTGAGCTAGATTCATCCGATAATAGTATAAATAACCAAATACTGTATTGTTGAAAATTTCTTTAAATCCTTTCTTTAATTTACGAGTATTTAATCCTACTTGATGGGCTAATTCTGTTAAAGATGGTGGATTTTGATAGTTACTAATTAAAATTTTTTCTGCTTGATAAATTGCTTCTATATCTATTTTATTTAGTTTAATTTTGCTTATTTTTTTTGCTTGATTTTGAGTTGATAAGTATTCAATTTTTAGGGCAATTAATTCTAAGGCTTTTGCTTCTAAATATAAATTTTTAGTCAAGCCACAAAAAGGACAATTAAACATTTGTGAAATGACCATTTTCATGGAAGGTATAATGATTTGCGGTGTGGAAATAGGTAAAGTATTATCTCCAGAAAAAAAGGGTTTTAAATCCTCTGGAAAATTATCACCATACTCATTAATTAATGAGTCTAATAAAGATTGACTTAAATGTATATCCACTGCTTTAGAGGGAGTATTAGCTAATTCTTGCCATATATCCCCCTCGTTATTTTTTCCAATTACATAACAAAATCCTTCTTTAAAATTAATGTTAATATTCGGTGGAATATATTGGGGTAAACTTAATTTAAAAGCAATTTCTAGGGTTTCTTCTATATTTCCTCGACTATCGATAATGACGTTTTCATATAGTTGATAATCATGGATTACGATCGAAATTCCATTCCGCAGTATAATTTCCCTTTTATAGCCTTTTCCTAGCCATTCAGGAGCTAAAAAAGTACGATCGTACTTATCTTTAATTAAGTCGGGATTAGTGTTAAGAGTATATTGCTTTGATAGATTTTTTAATTCGGTATTATCAAATTTAATAGTCATAAATTAGGGATAATTTAGTAAGTAAAAAGAGATATTATTCAGAAGTGAATAATTAATTAATAACTCGGTATTGCTTAGTAGAAAATAACTCATTATTACCTGATTTACCTAATGTTATTACCTCTTTTATGGCTTCTAATCTTCCTTGACGAGTAATAATTTTTTCACTTTCTAAATCACGGTAGCTTATTTCTACTTCTGCCCAATTTACTTCGTCTTCTTCTTCATTTTCCACTTTTTCTTGAGCAATAACTCTAGCAGTTTTCGGAAATGTTAACCATTTTTTGCCGATTTCTTGCCATAATTTAGCCTCAAAAATTTGCTCTAAATATGATAAACCACTCCAACCTCGATAATAAGGGCGTAATTTATTAATATCTTCGGGATGATGGATTAATGTATCTAGTATATCTAAGTTTAAATGTCCCCAAAATCTACCACTAGGAAAGTCAATTAAAGTCGGTGAAAAACGATGTCCGCCAATATGACTACAACGCCATATTCTTAAGTTATCATTACTATATTCTTTTCTCAATTTTTCGTAAATGGGATAACCAAAGCGACTACAGGCTATATCCACGTTACCATGAGTGCAAACTAATATTTCTCTGATATTTTGGGAGTTTTGGCGATAACCTTCAAATTCATCAAGATTCGATGAGGTAATTAAGTTAATGGCTAAGTCGTTCATTTTGTCAAGGGGTAACACATATTCTTTTTTCTCAAAGTTAGTAAATAACTGTGAAGGGCGCTGGTAGTAAATCACACGAGTAAAACCTTGTTGAGAATATATTTTATCAGGTGCGATGGCTAAAGGACGAAATTTGTTTAATTTTCCCTGAGACATTAACTCAGATATGAGAGAAACAAAGGGTTTTAATTCTTCCCTGCTAGTCCAAAATTTAGCTTCCCACGGTTGGGGTAACTCTATCATTAACCATTGATCATAACATCCAGCACTCCCTAATGGGTCTTCGCCACTATTTTGGGAAACAAGATTACAAAACTGACAATCTTCAAGGGTTAAAGGAGATTCTAATAACATAGCTACCTCAATCTTTTTTGTTATGGTTAATTTGCTTGATATACACTGTGAATAGTTAGTAGTTAGGGGTAAAGCTCTTATTTATAGGCTTTTTTAACCTTATGGGCTTAATAATATTAAGCCCCTACAAACTTTTTTAATCAATTTATTTTAATCATGCACTTTTTAGGAATTTTTTGCAATAATTTGATAATCTACTAAAATCTCAATAGCGTAATCTAACAATTTTAATCATTTTCTTTGTAACAAAATAATTGCCACAGACTTATTCATTTCATTGAGAGATAAGGGTTTTTACCCATCAACCGCCTTGCAATAAAGTAAATTGTTTTTATTCTGCAAATAAAATTGATTGAAGACAAGCGGATATAACATTGTTATTTCTGTATTTTCATAATTAACTAATTCTGTATTTTGTTGCTGAGTATAATTTTCTAATAAACCCCAAAAATCTAAACTAGAAAGATTAATAGTCATGACACAATTTTAAATAAAAAATAACTTACCTTGACTATCTACATAATTAAATATGACAGATGTAGTGATCCTAATAGCGATCGCTAAAAGTGGAGCGATTGCGATCGTCTTCCTCTCTATTTCTTGATCAACCAATACTATTCCATCTGAATTAATATCTGATGTTACGCAGTCAAACGAGATACTATATAGTTTCAGAGGTTAAGTGCGAACGAACGAAAAATTAGTATTTTAAGATCAATACCTTCGCCAAAATGAAAAAGGAAAATAAAACTTGAAGCCAAGAGAACTTTTGTAAGAAACTAGATTAATAACCAAATTATCCGTTTCCACAAAAGTTCATGCCAAATATTTTAGCATTATTAACTTGCCTTACTTTTCATCTTGACCATACCAGCTTGAAGCAACTAGGTTGTATTATTCAAGGAATGTTCGCCATGAGTGGTCGAGTCACGATGTTAGGTATATCAAGATGGACTGGCAAAGGAGGAAGCTACCGAACAATTCAACGATTTTGTCATAGCCCCAAAAATTGGCCTAGCCTCATGTGGGTATTCTTTCGCACTTATTGTTTTTGTACTCAAGAAAGTTACGCTATTGCTGGAGATGAAGTAGTGACAACAAAATCAGGAAAACATACATATGGTGTTGACTGGTTTTTTTCCAGCTTAAGCAATACTCCAGTCAAAGGATTAGCATTTTTTGCCCTTTCTTTAGTAGGACTAGAAAAAAGAGAATCTTATCCCTTACGAATTGAACAAATAATCAAATGTGAGGATGAATGTAATATTGGTATTACTCAACTAGCAACGGTGAAAAAAAGGAAACGGGCGTTGCATCATTGCAGGATGATATACAATTATTTATTGTAGGTAAAAAAATAT
>CAYPDC010000125.1:0-11366 GCA_964409355.1 uncultured Cyanobacterium sp. | reverse complement strand
GGTATCTTTTTCGGGAGAAATTTAACGGGTGTCCTCTTTTGACATTTAAGATAGTGAAATAGAGTCTAATATACAGGAAATTAGAGAATATTATGATAATTTTGAATTAGAAAGATTTACTGAAAATGTTAATAAACTAATGAGAAAATGTGAAGAAGATTGAGTTTTTTACAGTATTTATTATACAGCCTTTATCTGAAGGGTGTTTTTCATCGGTTTTTTTTGAGCCTTAATTTTATAGCTTTCTGAGTTTTTAAGCAAATCCCCATTAAGGTGCGATCGCCTCCAAAAAATAAAATATAAACAAATACATGATTGTAGGAGTTGAACAATGTTTAACCCTAATTAACTGTCTCAGTTATGTTAAAGTCATTTTTTCAACAGGATGGAATATAGGAGAAAAAGATGTTACCGATGGATGACCGTTGTGGAGACTTGTTGAAAACTATTGGAATTAGTGATGAGGAAACCATATTTAATTTGTTAAGACGACACTAATCTGTTACCAATGACAAATAATTTGTTACCGTACAATTTTGCTAAAATATTCTGTTATAGTAAATGGGCGATACTGGATTTGAACCAGTGGCATCCTGCTTGTAAGGCAGGCGCTCTACCGCTGAGCTAATCGCCCTTAACTCACATTAATATATTGTAGCTAGTCTTTACAAAAAATGCAATGCCTTCGGGAAAAATTCATGATCAAATTACTTGGTATTGTTTGCCAGTGGTTATCGCTTCCTTTCTCATCATTACGAAATCTTTACTATTAACGGTTTTGAGCAGTGTAGGCTTTATCTTTAGCGGTTTGATGTTTGGACCTGATTTAGATATTTATTCCGTACAATTTAAACGGTGGCGCTTTTTTCGCTTTATATGGCTACCTTATCAAAAATTTCTCAAACATCGATCGCGCCTTTCCCATGGTTTTTTGATTGGTACTATTGTTCGGATTCTTTACCTTAGTTTGATCTTATTTATTCTAGCCATTATCGGAGTTGCGATCGCACAGTTGATTTTCGGCTTTGCTTGGCACTGGCAAAAATTTGTTATCAATAGTTATAGTGCATTGAAAAACCATTACTGGCAAGAAGTATTATCATTATTTATAGGCTTAGAATTAGGGGCAATGAGTCACTACCTAGCCGATGATATTGGCAGTTGGTGGAAATCTCGTCAAAAGAAAAAGCCTATTTCTGGCAAAAAAAACAAAAAAGTTGTCAAGAAGACTTCTCGTAACAAATAGTGGGGAGTGGGGAGTAGGAAGCATGGGAGGCATGGGGAGATTTTTGCTGACTTCTGACGGTTATCGAGCGTAGTCGAGATGCTGAGTTCGTAGTTCGTAGTTCTGACTTCTCTCTTATTAATTGTACATTATTAATCATTAATTGTTTCTATGGTTTGTCATTCCGCTACCACGAAAGTTTTACCTAACACTCAAAAACGTATTGCTGTTATCGGGCAACCGAATACGGGAAAATCAACTTTCTTTAATCGTCTCACTGGAAGTAACGCTCATGTAGGAAATTGGTCGGGGATAACGGTTGATTTATTACAAGCCGAAATTACTCTCAATCAAGAGACGGTAGAAGTGGTTGACTTACCCGGTATCTATGATTTTAATGGTTTTTCCGATGATGAAAAAGTGGTGCAAAGGTTTTTGGAAAACTTCCCCCTTGATTTGGCTATTATTATCATTAATGCTACGCAAATCGATCGCACTTTAAGGTTGATATTAGAGGTAAAGGCTTTGGGATTGCCTTGTGTGGTGATGTTAAATATGGCGGATGAAGCCAAACGCTACGGAGTAGAAATCAATCATTATCGACTGCAAGAGATGTTGGAGATACCTTTTTTCTTGATTAGTGCCAAATATGGTAAGGGTTTTAATCAAGCTATCAAAGGCATCGAAAAGACTTTATGGCAACAGGAAGATTCTTTTATTCTCAAGAATATACATAAATTTCTCTCTGCAAATCCCGTTACTCAAAGGGAAATTGACGCTATTTTAGCTGAAACAGTAACAATACCATCGGAAGAAGTTAAAACCATTACCGATAGCCTCGATCGTATCTTACTCCATCCTATCTTCGGAATACCCATTTTTTTCGCTTCTATGTTAGGGATATTTTTCCTTATCTGGTATCTGGGTTTACCCTCTCAAGATGTCATGGATATTATCGCTACTTGGATTAGTGGGCAAATCATCGAACCTATTATCAACCCTTTCCCGGAAATTGTCCAGAATTTCTTGCTTAACGGTGTCTGGTTAGGAGTGGCAACGGTGGCTTCCTTTGTGCCTTTAATCGTTATTTTCTTCTTTGTCATGGCGGCGGTGGAAGATAGTGGCTACTTGGCGCGATCGGCTTACCTCATGGATGCTTTAATGGAAAAGGTAGGCTTGGATGGTAGAGCTTTTGTAATGCAAATGATGGGATTTGGTTGTAATGTTCCCGCTTTAATGGGTACTAGAGTGATGCGATCGCAACCTATGCGTTGGTTATCTATGTTAATTATACCTTTTGCGTTATGTTCGGCAAGATTAGCGGTATTTGTGTTTATTATTGCTGCCATTTTTCCGAAAAATATTGCTCCGATTATCCTTTTTTCCCTTTATTTACTCAGTTTTATTGCTAGTTTTTTTGTCGCTTTTGTCTTTAGTAAAACCAAAGAATTTCAAAGTCAAGAACCTTTTGTGATTGAATTACCGCCCTATAGATTACCTACTATTAGACAAGTATTATTAAGAGGTTGGGGAGAAGTAAAAGAATTTCTAAATCGAGCCACAAATTTTATTATTATTGGATGCGTAGCCGTATGGTTTTTGACTTACTTCCCCGAAAACGCCACTGGATTAGAGACTTATGGAGGGCAATTAGGAATTTTATTACAACCCATTATGCAACCCATTGGCATCGATCCTTATTTAACATTATCCCTAATTTTTGGTTTTATTGCTAAAGAAATTGTAGTGGGTTCATTTGCTACTATTTACGCTATGAATGCTTCTGCATTAACTCAACAAATTGCTTTAACAGTGACTCCCTCTGGTGCAATTTCCTTTTGTGTTTTTTGCCTATTATATACTCCTTGTTTATCCACCGTTGCGACTATTAAAGCTGAATCAAAATCAACAATGTTTACTATTTTTTCCTTGCTTTTTTCTCTGGTTTATGCTTGGTTTATGGCATTTATGATTTATCATTCCATCGATCCTTTTATGAAAATTATACAAAACTAGCCCATCTGTAAAAAGTGTTGATAGTTTTGACACGATTCATGCTAAAAATTAGGCATGGATTAGATTTTACTCGTCAGAGGTAGGGTAATTTATGTATCGTTTTCATGTCACCGCACAGACAAAAATGGGGGAATCTATTGCCCTCTTGGGTTCAATTCCTGAGTTAGGATCATGGAACATTTCTAATTGTATCCCATTACAAACAAAGAGCGATCGCTATCCTTTATGGTGGGTTGATATAGATATACCCTATACTGACTCAAAGATAGAGTATAAATATGTCAAATTTTCCACCGAAGGAGAAGTGATTTGGGAATCGTTGGGGAATGAAAATCGTTGGATACCCCTTGAAAAAGAAGCTCAAGAAAATACTTTAATTGTGGAGGATGGATGGTTTGGGCATTTACAACCTTATCCTTATGGTTATTGGGAAAAACCTCTCATAGAAAATCCTCCCGTTAAAGCTAAAAATGGTTTGAGAATTTTAGTGATCGGTAGCTCTGTCGCAATGGGGTGTAGTGCTTGGTTGTTAAAAGGATGGGCGAAATTATTAAAAGAGAGTTTAGCAGAAAAATATGGTCATCAATTAATTAATGTATCGGAACTGGGGGCAAATGTCACCACTACCATTAAGCGATTCGAGTCGATGGTGATTCCGCAAAAACCTGATATTGTTATTATTGCCCTTTCTTTAGGAAATGAAGGCTTTGCTTATTGTCAACCCCACGATAGAAAAGCATTGCAACAGAGGTTTGAGAGTGGATTGCAACGATTAATTCAGATGACAAGAGAAATAGGAGCAATTCCTATGTTAGGATCTGTTTATCCTCACGGTGAATATAGTGCTGAACATAATTGGTTTTTATACGATACCCATAGTCGTATGTTAACTTGGGATGTGCCTGTGTTGGATTGGTTAACGGAATTGAGTGATGGTAATGGGCGTTTTAGGGATGGTTTATCTTTTGATGTGGCACATCCTAACAGTGAAGGGCATCGAGTGATGTTTTCTGCTATTAATTTACAGATTTTTGATGTGGGTAAGGAGGAAGTGCGAAAAAAAAAACTATCTCTTAAGCCTGTAGATGTTTGCCTTTATGATGACCAAAAAGGGCTTAAAATAAGTTATAGACAGAAAAATCAGAGTTTGTTATTTACCAATGGCAGTAAAACTGATTTTCAACTTAATCCTTATCGTTTAGAATTGCAAAATTGTTTACGAGATAATCAATTACTTACCGAAGGTATTTATTTAGCAAACACCACTAGGGTTGTCAATTTTTCTCTTTGGCTAGGGAAGGATAAAACTATTGATACTATTATCAATATTCCCCCTTCCCATGCTTTGGAATATTTGCCTTTGTCGGCTTTCTTCTCCCCTGACAAGAGTGAGGTATTATTCTATGATGGTTCATTAGCAATCCTGAAAATCGATGAAAATAACCTCTATTTAGTGAATGAGTCAGATCATGATTATAATGTACAACCAATGTGGAAAGAGGTTTCTGAGTCTTTAAGGGATATGAAACTAGGAGTTTATGATGATTTGCTTAATCCCGATATTCCTTTTCGCCGTCTGATTATGGGGGAAACAGGGTTAGAAAGTCGTATCAAAGTGCCTCCGAAGTCGGCTTTACCTTTTCAGTATAAATACCCTCTATCGGAATTGAAACGCATTGCTATTCTACCATTGGGCGATCGCTGTGCCGTAAGAATGTTTTTACATAAAATTCAGTATGATGGTCCTGCTTATCCTTTTGATTTAACCCGTACTACTAATTTAAGTGATGTGGCGGATATTATCGATACTGGTTTTGAGGATATGTGGAATCCTGAATATCTCCATTATAACGATGAACAGGGACGTATTTATCATAGTAAATGGACGGGGCTATCTTTTGCCCATGAGGTGGAAAATACCGATGATCCCATTAATGATATGACTCCTGTTTTTGCTAGGATGAAAAAACGTTATCAGGGTCGATCGCACCGTTTTTGGGCTACTATTGAGAAGTGTGATGAGGTGTTATTTATTCGTACGGGAAGATGCGATCGCCATCAGGTTATAGATATAATGGAAAAGTTAAAGCAGAAGTGTCTAGGAAAGCCATTTCGCCTGTTAATTATGTCTGAACAAGATCCAAAAGATTTTGCAGGATTAGAAGGGGTTTTACACGAAAATGTTTATTATAACCCTGATTGGATGTATGATAATCATGATTATTGGTGGGAATGTTCACTAAAGATGCGATCGCTCCTTGATTCTTTAGGAGTCACCAGTAAAAACCTGTTTTGGTGTACAGTTTAATCAAAAAATTTGACGATTAAAGAAAAACCCATGTTGGTAACTAACATGAAGGAAATTAATTACAATGCTCTCCCTAACCAGCCAATTGTTGAGTAGGTGCAAGATCTGATTATAATGAACATTTGTATCTAAATTTTCGATGGAAGTTCCATTATCAAAATCCCTTAATCAAAATTGTTATTTATGTCTTTTTTTCAGACTAATTCTCATTTATCCGAAACGGTAGAGACTATTTTAAATAATACTTGGCAACAATTTCCCTTATTAGGTCAAAATGATATTGCTTTAACAGTCATCATTGATGATCAAAATAATTCCTCTTTGCAAGGTTATAGCTATCGGGGGGATGAAAGAATTTATCCTGCTAGTGTGGTGAAATTATTTTATCTGGTGGCAGTGGAGGCATGGTTACAGGAAGGAAAAATCAAGAACCCTTCATCAGAGTTTGATCGCGCCGTAAGGGATATGATTAGAGAATCGAGTAATGATGCCACCAGTTTAGTAATGGATACTTTAACTCAAACCACATCAGGCTATGAATTACCCGAAGCGGAATTTCAACAGTGGCAAAAACAACGTAATCTGATTAATGACTATTTTCAAGGTTATCACTGGGAAGAATTTAATCAGATCAATGTTAACCAAAAAACTTGGTGTGATGGCGCTTATGGTAGAGAAAGGATGTTTTTAGGGAAAAACTACGAAAATCGCAATATGTTAACCACCAATGCCGTTGCAAGGTTATTTTATAGCATTATGAATGATTTAGTGGTGACGGATAAAGCCTGTGAAAAAATGCGAAATTTATTGAAAAGAGATGTTAGTAATAAACAATTAGAGGAAAATGAGGAAGAAAACCAAATTAATGGCTTTTTAGGCGAAAGTTTACCTAATCACGCTCAAATTTGGTCAAAGGCAGGATGGACTTCTCAGGTAAAACACGATTGTGCTTATATCAATCTCCCCGATTCCACCCCCTATTTATTGGTTGTCTTTACGGAAGGAAAAGCAGGGGACGATCGCACCCTATTACCGTTTATTTCGCAACAATTCCTCAAATAAGGGCGTTTAGCCCTCACTACGAACCTATATTAATATTTTCTGGAGATGTCTAAGGAGGGAGTGTCAAACTGAGGGATCAACCGTTAACCGTGAGAGTCCTCAAGCTAACATTTTAGGGTAGAATGAAAAATGATAACTTTTAGTTAATAATAAATATAAAATTTTATGACTCCTTCTTTAGCTAATTTTCTTTGGAGTTTGGTTTGGGGAGCGGCGATCGTTGTAATTCCTGCGACTATTGCTTTACTTATCTTTAGCCAAACTGATAGAATCCGTTAATTTAAAGACATTCTAGGTGACAGGGAACAGGGCAACGGGCAACAGTTAGATTAGTAGTCTCCATGAAACAAGATTAACCATAGACATCCGGTAAAAATTAAGATTGTTTCTTGGTAGTTCAGGCTTCTAGCCCGAATTAGATCAATGTCTAATATTATTTGTTCCCTCGATTAACCAATAGGGTGAAGTTCACCAATATTAATGTTTAAGGTTGGTTGTGGATTCAAATTCCCGTAATATGCCCTCGATATTCCCTGTTGTAGTAAATTTTATATTTTCAGGCACAATCACAGAATCTCGTTAAGATAGAAAAAAACATAGCAGTTTTAGTGTGAAAAATGGTTAATTTTGGTTTCAACTCCGCTAGTGTGTTGGGTATAGTATTGGCTTTAGCGGGGGCGGGGTTATATCTGATGCGATCGCTCCGTCCTGAAGTTTCGAGGGATCACGACATATTTTTTGCCGCAGTGGGTTTACTGTGCGGTTTTATTTTATTCTTTCAAGGATGGCGTTTAGACCCTATTTTACAGTTTAGTCAATTATTGCTTTCAGGATCGGCAATTTTTTTCGCTGTGGAAACTATCCGCTTACGAGGTGCTACGAATGAAAAAGTTAGAGGTTCAAGGGGGGGTAACTCCTATGTGGACGACGATCGCCCCGTAAATCGTCCTGTCTATCGGGCTCAATTGGATCAAAATGAGGGTTTTGATGACGACTATTATGAGGAAGAAGAAGTCCCCCGTCGTCGCTTACAGGGTACAGCCGTAAGAACTCCTCGCCCTTCTAGTTATGAAGAAGAAACTCCTCCTCGTCGTAGTCGTCCCCGTCGTCCTTCTGGGGGTTATGGGGCTGAACCTCCTCCAGCAAATCGTAGTCGTAGCAGTTCGAGAACTCGTCCTAGTCGTAGCAATTATGAAGATTGGCAACAAACTCCAGATCATTGGGATGATGAACCAGTATCCCCTCGTCAAGGTTATTCTCGCCCCCGTAGTGATGGTAATGTACCTCCTTCCCCTTCTCGGACACAAAAAAAACGTCGTCCTAAATCAGCAGAGGATATTGTTTCTAGTGTAGGAACAGAATATGTGGACTATCAACCGATCGAGCCTGAAAATCCTAACTACGATGATACTCCTAGAGGCGATCGCCCCTCTAATCCTGACAACTTTGATTATTAACTTAAAAATAACTAAATTGATCTAGTTTTGAAACAACTATTTCTACTACTGCTTGTTTTCTCCACCTTGAGTCTTACTGGATGTAACTCTGGGGGGGTTTCTTCTTTTTCTACTGCCCTCAATAGCCGTTATAATGATGAACAACCAACCCTTAGTGGAGATGGGCGTTGGTTAGCTATGGTGTCTAATCGCAACGGTCGTCGGGAAATTTTGCTTTATGATTTACAGTTAAGAACTTTTGTCGATTTGCCCGGTTTAAATTTAGCTAATGCCATTAATGACAGTCCTAGTCTCAGTCGCACTGGTCGTTATTTGGCTTATATTTCTAGTATTCAAGGCAGACCAGATATTTTTGTTTACGATCGAGCCACGAAACAAACTCAACTGATCACTCAAGGGTATCGTAGTTGGTTAAGAAATCCTCGCATTAGTCCTGATGGTCGTTATATTGTATTTGAAACTGCCAAACGTGGTCAATGGGATATAGAAGTTATTGATTTAGGTATTCGCACAGAAATCGATCGCCCCGATGGAAGCTGAGTTCGATATAAGAAAAAATGATGAAGACGAGAAGGGGAGAGGGGAGAGAAAATGCTCCAAAATTGTCGATATTGCAGTTTTCAACTCAGTTTAACATTAATTGCGATAAATACTTTTGAGGAAAACTATGTTTTCTGATTGAATTATTTTTTAAATCAAATTCTTCATTTTGGATAATTAAAGGAGATTTGATTCTTGTTAATTTTCCGTCAACGGATTTGATCAAAATAACTTTTTCACTAGAAATTGTACTGTCAAAATGGCGTAATGGCAAAAGTGCATCCGCCCCCTCTAAAACAGAAGAATTGAGTAAAAATAAGTTATTTCCTCCCATAATATTTTCCTGCCAGTCATGAGCCAGTAGATATACTTGAGGAATATATTTCCAATCGGAAGGAAAATGATATAAATTATTGAGAATAGGGGCTGTACTCCAATGGTTAGATCTCATTTCTTTTGTAGATATGTTAAGATTTTCTCGATCGAAAAATATTAAGTCTCCTTCTTCTATGTCAGAAATAAGAGGAGTTATTTCTTGCCAAAACTCTTTTTGATGTTTCCAATTTAAAACATAATCTTTTTGAATGAAAATTTTATAGTTTAATAATAACCCAAAAAGTAAAGAAATAAATAAAAAAATAGCTATGTTAAAGCGGAACTTTTGACTAACATTTAAGAATAGAGAAAAGATTCCAGATCCCAAAAAAGTAAATCCAATTGTAGATGATAAATGGATTCTTGACCATGTACCATGAGTTTCTGTTGCTGATAAATTTAAAGTTAAAGGATATGCCAATATCAACATTATCAACCCTAGGATAATTAGTTTTAAATCAATCCTTGAAATATCTTTTTTAATTGATAAAAAATTTTGTCTTAAAAATAAGAAATAAATAAAAACTATAGGTATTATCAGAATAAGAATTTTGCTATACTGAATAATAGAATTTAAACTGTGAAAAGAAGCATCAAAAACACTTTTTATACTAACACCAGACCCGACAAACATATTCAATAATGATTTTTGAATTGATTGGCTTATATCTATACCAACAACCCTAGATTCACCATTAATACTTCTCCAAAAAGTTACTAAAATAAGAATAAGAAGTAAAATAATGGAGTGTTTAAATATTTTTAAATATAATTTTTTAATTTGATTTTCAGCTAATAGTGGTGCAGTCAAAAAAATAAAAAAAGGTGTTTCGTATGTTACTAAAGATAAGATAATAGTTAAATAGGATAAATTACTAAGAATCTGATTTTGAAAAAGATATAAATGAAAAGCCAGTAATAAAAATGTCAACGATGTTTGTAATCCAAATAAAGAAGTTAACCAGATTTTAGTAGTATCAGCAGGAAATAGAATAAAACACAAGCTGCCAATTAAACTAATTAAATTATGATGACAAATTCGCCAAAGTAATGTGTAAATCAGGATAACATTAATAGATGTAATGACAAAACCCAGTAAATAAATACCATTTAGACTTGTTAATTTTGCTCCTAGATAAGAAAACAAATAAATAAAAATTATGTGTAAAGGTCTTCCTTGAGTATATTCTGGCTTAAATAAATTATTCTTAATTAACTCCGAAATCTGTTGCCAATTCATTTCCATGGCTTGTGGTACTCTGAAATGATCATCTTCATAGAGACCAAAATCTTTAAATAATAAAAAATGAGCTAAAAAATTAATAGTTACTACAAAAAATAAAATAATTATCTGATTTGATAAAAGTTGATTTATGTTAATGAATTTTTGCTTCATATAATTATTTTGCTCTTTTTATTTTTGTAGTATTTACTCCAAGTGTGTAATAAAGAGTGAGAAGTGGGGGAATGATTTGGGAAGTTGAGATTAATGAGGACTAGCAGTTAGTTTGGCTCTCTTACTTTGAATATGTAAATTGTTGGTTAGGAAAAGGTGTCAGGTGTCAGGTGTCAGGTTTCGGGTGAAATAAAACTGTTAATTTATAAAAATTATATTTTTGTTAAATTCCTTCCTTATTTTATAAGGTTTATAGCAATTATTTTCTAATAATTTGTCATAACTACTGTAGAAGAGCAGTTAGCTTTTTCGCCTTAGAACTAAAATTATGAACCCTAATCCCCTAATACTCCAACAGCCTAATTTTAATCTTCATGATCCTCAAAAGGATCACCCAATTCTGCCGATGGAGGACCAAAAGCAGTATAAATAGAAACCCCCGTAATAACGATTAAAACCGCCGCAACACCAAAACCGATAAATGTAGCTGAATCCATAAGTTTATGTTTTTTATTAGACCTTGAATGATATTTTCGGGGTAAGACTCCCCTTATGCTATACTGATTCTAACGGCATTTATGCCAAAGTGGCTATAGGCTCGAAAAAAGCAAATTAAGTCATTTTGTTAGAAAAACGTCATTTATATAAATAGGTTAAATATGGCACAACGTACTGGTTTAGGGAATTTACTCAGACCTTTGAACTCCGAATATGGTAAAGTTGTACCCGGTTGGGGAACCACCCCTTTAATGGGAGTTTTCATGGTCTTATTCTTAGTTTTCTTATTAATTATTTTACAAATTTACAACTCCTCTATTTTATTAGAGGGTATTGATGTTGATTGGAGAAGTTTAGGGCAATAGTCCTAATTTTTTCCCTGTTGATAGTTGATTGTTGATAAGAATTTTCTCATAATTAAACTTATAAAAAAGTTTTACCAAAAATCTGTGGGTCTAAAGCCGCGCCCTTTAGGGCGTTAGGGGCGAA
>CAYPDC010000124.1:0-11482 GCA_964409355.1 uncultured Cyanobacterium sp. | reverse complement strand
ATTTAATGCGATCGAGCTTAGAAGAATTAAGAGAATGTGGGATCAATGCCATCGAGCTTAGAAGAATTAGGGAAGTTTATTTTCAATTACTATTCTTGGGTAAATTCTAGGTAACTTATCCCTGAAAATGATCCTACTAAAATATTCTGAGAATTTCCGTTAAGGGTGGCTAATGAGCCTATATTTGTGGCAGATGCGATCGCCTCTCGATTTAATCTTAAACCACCTGAGTATTGACAGAAAACATTGTCAAAATCTATAATATTTTAGGTTAGCCATTAAAAAGGAGAACAAATGAGAGCACATTATTTACAACATGTGCATTTTGAAGATCTTGGCAGTATTGAGGATTGGCTTCAAAATGCTGGGTACGAAATTACAAGTACCCAGTTCTACCGCTCTGAAAAACTACCCAAAGTTGAGGATATTGATTTGCTCGTGGTCATGGGTGGCCCTATGAGCGTTAACGATGAGCAAGATTATCCTTGGCTGGTAGAAGAAAAAAAATTCATAAAAAATGCAATTGAGGCAGGAAAACCTACCTTGGGTGTCTGTTTGGGAGCACAACTCATAGCAAGTTCAATGGGTGGGAAGGTATTTCCCAATTCGGTAAAGGAAATTGGCTGGTTTCCAATTCAGCCAGTAAAATCAGCTAACGATGTTATCTTTCAGTTCCATGAAGAAATCGTAGTGTTTCATTGGCATGGTGAAACGTTTAGCATACCACCAGGAGCAGTCCAAATTGCAGAAAGCAAGGGTTGTAAAAATCAAGGGTTTCAATTAGGTGCTAATGTTATTGGGCTTCAGTTCCACCTCGAAACAACACCAATTTCAGCACAAAAAATTGTGGAAAATTGCCGAGATGAATTGGTTAAGGGTGAGTACATCCAAACGGAAACAGATATCCTGTCTGCATCCCACGAACGATACAGATTAATAAATAGTCTCATGAGTAAAGTTCTTGATTACTTACACAAAAGCCATGGCTAACAAGGTGCTACACTAATTTATTGTCATTCCGAGTGATAATGAGGAGTCTCCGAGATACTTCGTTTCACTGCGTTACGCTCATTGTCCTCAATATGACCATCGAGACACTGACGATTTAAAACACTCAACTCAATTTCTGTCATATTTAACCAGCTACCATGTTTGGGAGTATAATGGAATTCCAGTTTATCTAAAATCCTCTTCGCTTCTTTTGGTTCAAAAGCCTTATATAAGGACGCTTTTACATGAGTATTTAGGTTATCTTGAATTACTCTAATTTTTTCAGCATTGGGATAACGTTCATCTACCAAATATTTCATCTGTTTAGCATAGTCCATGGCTGTTCTGTGTTTTGTTACTTCTACATGTCGCCAACCTTGTAACGGTTCAAAAAACATAAACATATTTGCTACCCCATTACGTTCATATTGATAGTCGTAACGCTTTTTTTGTCCTGGTTTTGCCTCTATTTTTTCTTTGACTTCTTTGACTAACTGTTTACAACTTTCATCAAAGCAAATCCATGGATTTTGAGAATCATACTCATGATGATAAATATCCAATACATCTTCCATGGCACAGACAAATTCCCCATTTGCTTGAGGTGGAATTACCCATGATTCATTCAGCCATGGCTTCAATTGGTTTTTTTTAATGTTTGCCTAATGGTTTCTTAAGTTATGAACATTTTATTTCAGTTTTTTCCTTTTGTCAAAGATTTTCGCTCAAAAAGAGGACAAAGATATAAACTAACTACCATTTTAACTATTATTTTCTCTGGTTTTTGCTGTGGTTATTCTACATATCAAGAGATTTATCAATTTAGTCAAGAAAATGCCCAGTTTTTGATTGATTTTCTCAATATCACTTCTGGAAAACTACCTTCCTACAGTACGATTAGAAGAGTAATTATGGGTCTTGAAGAAGAGGATTTATTCTCAATTTTTTACCCGATGATTAATTTTTTTATCCCTTAGAAGATGTACAAGATTATATTGCTATTGATGGTAAAACTTTAAAAGGTACTGTGACTAATTATAAGGAAGAAAGCCAAAATACATTAAACGTTGTTTCTGCTTTTAGTTGTAAGGAAAACTTAATTATTGATTATCGAAGTTTTGAAGGAAAAAAAACCTCAGAAATCACTGTAGTAAAGGAATTGATTAAACAAATTCCCTTAATTAACAAAGTATTTACTCTCGATGCCGCTCATTGTAATAAAGAAACAATATAAATAATTATTGACCGTTATAATGATTATTTAGTTACCGTCAAAAAAATCAAATTAAACTGTTTAAAGAATTGGAATTAATAACAAACAAAGAACAAGCTATCAGTAATTATCTCAAAAAAGATTTTAGTCACGGTCGTCAAATAACAAGAGTCGTATCAGTATTTGATGGTCAAAAAATTGAACATAAAAATTTTTAACACGTCCAAAGTATTATCAAGATAAATAGAAGTGGAAAAAGAGGAAAATAGAGAGGAAAAAAGTCTATAGTGTAGTCAAAACAAGATAGACAGGGTTTAACATGAAAAAATTTGAAAAATAAATGCTGAAAAATTAAAACTAAATAAAAAAAGTTAAAATTTGATTTTAAGTCCAAGATCAGAGGAAAAAGATGAGACAAAAAAAGGTAGTTAAAATTTGAGAATGAAAAAACCCTGTTTGTTAAGGGGGGTTAGGGGGGATCATGCAGGTATATTTATTATTAGAAATCACCTAAGACGATTTTGTAGATTTTGCCGTGATTACTTCTACATAACGCAATATTTTCTCTTTGATTTTAAAACCTTGACGGACAATTTTTGTGATAGATTGTTCAGGCATATCTTCTCTAATTTCCCTATCTACCACTTTACAGACACTAAAATCTGGAATATCTCCATTAAAATCGATTTTTTCTACTTCTCTACGGGATAAAATAGTTAATAGTTTTTCCTGCATACTGCTGACAAATTTAGGCAGTCTTTTCAAGGCTTTTGGGTTAAAGTTTTCTTCTTGTAAATTACTATCTAAATAGTTGATTAAAAACTCTAAACTATCAAATATATCTAATAATTCGCTGTATAAACTCTCTTTTTCTGACTCGTTTTCCTGTTGCTGAATTTTGACAGTTTGTTCTAATTTTGTCTTCGTTTTCAATAATTGAGTTATTTCAGTTAATAAGATTTCTCTTTGTTGTAATGATAGCTGTAAGTTTTCTTGATGATTTTTCATGATTTTTTCTGGATGGTTTTTCTCTCGCAAAGACGCAAAGTTATTTTTGTGTATCATAATTTGTAAGGAAAGGAAAGGAAGGTTATTTCTATCTCTTAGGTGGTTTCCAAAAAAGAATCTACCCATTTTCTTGATAATTTCCCCTTTGTTTAAGGGGGGTTAGGGGGGATCATACTGGTATATTGATTGTTAGAAATCACCTTAGTTATCGTTTTAAGAGTTTATTTAATTAAACAATTCTTTCCCTAGTTTTTTATCTTCTTCTGTGATTGTTTCACTTTTCTGATATGCTGGATCTAAATTGTCAAATTCAGGGATTAATCTAATCATAGGTATAGGCTTATTTAAAGGGTATAAATCATAGTGTTTTAACCGTTGAATTAAAGGTAAATTAGGGCGAAGAAAATCCGCTATCAAACGTTGTTGACTATCCATTAATTGCTTTCTAGCTTCGGCAATTTGTTTGGGATTATATTTCTTTTTCTTCATTGCGATCGCAAATGCTTTGGTTATTTCTGCTTGAGATGCCGCAGGAGATACTTCTAAAACATCATAGGGATTAGGGGTTATTTTATCATTTTTAATCATAGTTAAAACTCTTAGTTAAATAAATTTTAAAGCAGCATAAATTTCTTGAAACTCAGGTTCAAAAGGACATAATTCATAGGCACATTTTGCCATTGTTATTAATGCCCCCATTTGTTCATAATTTAATTGTCTATTATTAGATGCCTCTAACACAATTCTAATAGCAAATTTTGCCACAAAATATTTAACTTCTGGGTAGCTAGAATATTTTGCTTTTTGAAAGGCATCTTCAAATCGATGTTGTACTAAAAGTAAGCGTAATTCATCTAATTCAACGCTTATTTCTAACTCTTTTTCTAATAATTTTAATTTCTCGATAAAATCCAATACTAAAGGATTTTTAGCATCAATGTTTTTTAATTTTTCTAGTTCAGATATACCTGTATAAATTGAGATTATTTCATCAGCAACTTTTTCTACTATTTCTTTGGCTTTAAACTCAGCTAAATAACTGGCAGATTGACTAGATTTTAATAAATTATACCAGAATTGAGCAAATTCTATATGTTCTTTTTCTGACTCTATTTTTTGTCTTTGTTTTTCACATAAGCTATTAATATTCTCTACCCAATCACGGTTATTTTTGATTTCCGGTTGAGAAATTTCTAAATGATTTTTTGCTTTTTTCCAGCTATGATGATGTAAATAATAACACCCCTCATGATAGTTAATTAAATGATAGGCTAGTTTTTCTACTTCTGATGAATGTGGTTGAGATGGTTTAATTTTAATTGCCCTTTCTGTGTCGTTTTTCAGACAAGCCGCAACGGCTAAACCATAGTTAGTAAATAAGGTTGACAGTTTATCAGTTTTTAGTTGAATGCTTTTTAACTGTTTTTGATGTTGTAAATAAAATCCGGGAGTAATAAATATTTCTTTGATTTTTATTCCCGTCTGGGGAGGATTTCCTATTAATTCTAAGGCTAGATTTTCCCTTCTCAATATATCCCTAAATTGATAATATTTATCTAAGTTATTATCTTTATATTTATCGATCGCACCTTCTACTATTTTAATTAAATCATCCTTCATTTTATCATAATTAATCTCTTTCACATTCAACCAAGATAGATTCTGGAAAACCTGACTTTTGTTGATATTTAACAATACTGTCATCCAAGAATTAATCCATCTTTCTATATAATTTTCGTCAATTTGGGCTTGATAATGAAGTGCGATCGCTATATTGTGTAAAGTGGTTAAATTCGGATTTTGTTTAAAATCTTCTTCTAATTTATCTATAATCTTAATTAAATCTGAAGATTGCCATAATTGATGCTGTAAAGCAGGTTGAATATGTTTGTTTAAATTATGGTCAATTTTATCATCATAACCATATTGTTTAAGGAGATTTTCAGAGCAAATTTTTGCCTCTTGATACTTCTCCTCATTAACTAAATTTTCGATATGTTGAATGATTTGTAATTTGTTTCTCTGAATCAGAGTTTTTAACGATTCTTTGTTAGTATTAATGATAGGATTATTAACTAATTTCCATTCTTTGACTGCATTGTGATAGTCATTTTTTTGCAGATAAATAAACCCCCTTAAATAATTTGCCCTTTCTTCCTCTAAATTTTCTAAGTAAGATAAAGCAGAAGTAAAATTATGTTGTTTAATGTCAATTAAGACTAAACGATAATTAGCATCTTTTAACTGAGGTAATTTAGACAACGCCGATAAATACTGTTTTTTTGCAAGGGTAAAATTATCTATTTTTTCCGCCATTAACCCCTGTCGATAATCAGTTTTAGCATCAATAATTAGCTGTAATTTTTCCCTCAATTCATTCCCATCTTGACGCTCAAATTTATTTAAGGCTAATTGCAGTTGATTATAAGCAGAAATAAAGTCTCCTTTTTGGGCAAAAGATTTGATATTTATTAGGCTATCTTCATACTCAATCTGTAATTTTATTTGATATTCATACTCAATAATTTCCCTATCTAAATCGGCAACTCTATATATTTTTTGTGCGTCTAATAAGTAAGGTAATCCTTCTTTAAAAAATTTATTATCGGTTAAATCTTTCCCTTGTTTATATAAACCCTGAAATTTATTTCTGCTATTAATTTTATCTGTTAAAACTTTAGCAGTTACAGAGCATTCTGTATCATACAACAGAGCGTTAGATTTTTGTAAATAATCTAAGGCTTTAGTTAAAATACTACTATCAAACGGATAATTTTGATCCTCTTGAATTAACTTTTTTCCTTGAGTAGCATAATGTCTAGCTTTGTTAAGATTTAATTTCCATTTTGTTAGTTTAGTATTGACATTTTCTAATAAATCACCAACAGAAAATTCCCTGACAATTTGCTCTCGCCAAGAAGGATTTTGTTTCCATAAAGATAAAATTTCTTCTCCTAACTTAATTGCTTCTTCTAATTTTTTTAAGTTAGCTAATTCTTTAGCTTCTAAAAACTTTTTCTGGCTTTTTTCTGCATTTTCAAAGACTGCTTTTGTTTTGCCAATAAAATCAAATAAGCCCATAATATTACCTCTGCATATAAGATTGATTAGTTTGACATAATTCGGTTAAATTTGGAATTAAAAGTACTTGCCCTACTTGAAGATTTTTGGGATCATTAATGGTAGGATTAGCTTGAAAAATTAGTTGCCAAGCGTCACCATCACCATAAAAACGTAACCCTAACATATAAAGAGAATCACCAGATTTAACTCGATAATTAAAGCCTCCACACCAGTGTAACTCTGGTTTAATTGCTTCCGGTTTCTCTGCTATTTCTGTTGATTGATTCTTTTCTTCATTAATGGCTTGTAAACGGTTATTAAAATTATTTCTTGAGACAAAATACCCTGTTAAATTACCCACTAATACCCCTATTATTAAGACACTAGCTAACGTAATCATTATTAACTTTTGTGACTTTTTGTTATCTTTTTCTTCTATTTGTGGTAGTTCTTTTAACAGTCTAATAATTGATAAATCTGTCTCACAATTAGGACAAATATTCGTTTCAATTTCGGTGCGATCGCACCCTGGACAAGTTAATTTTTTAGTCATAAAAATCTATTATTTATGATGTACTAATTTATTTTGTAGGGTAGGCATTGCCCATAAAATTTACAATGTTTTAAAATCAATAAAAAAAATAGTTAAGATTACTCTATAATTTGGTCACGAGCTCGATTTATAGCAGAAGCATTATCAACAAAAGAAATAAGTGGCCATGAAATTAAACTCCAATTAAAAGCCTTAGCAAAACCTTCTTCAGAATCTTCAAATGCCATGGTAATACAAAACCCAAGAGAAAACTGACAGGCAAAAATAATAAAAAATGTTTTCCAACGTCCTGTATAAATATAACTACCAATAGGTAACAACAGACTCCAAAAAACAATCCATCCAATTTTTTTATCTGCTAAATTAACAGCTTTTAAAAATTTTTTTTCTTCTTGCTTTGCTCTAATTTCTGGGATTTTCTTTTTTTGATTATCATTGTTTGAATCCATGATTTTTTCCCCTTTATTGTAATAACAAATAATGGTGGGTAATACCCACCCTACCGTTAACGGGTTAAGCCAGTGGCAACCACTCCTGTGGGTAAATCTTGATCGATATACTCCGGTATTTCTTCTAATAATTCACGGAAGAGGCGATCGCCCGTATTACCATCTCCCCTTTCCATCGCATCGAGAAGATTAACAAACTTGCTTCCTAACACCTTACCGTGAACAGGTGCGATACGATTCGCCCTTTTGACCCCAAAGCGAATTATAATTAAAACACGAACAAAATCAGGTAAATTATCGAACTCCTGTTTTCCTTTCTCCGCTAGTTGTTGCATTGCCGAAAGATTGTTGGTGGCTAAGGCTTCCTTCATCTGGGTGGTTAACATATTGAGACGACTGATTTGATCTGGGTGCATATTACCTGTACAGTATTCCAAGACAAACTCGAAATCGTCCACATATTCCTGAATCGCACCATAGTCTTGACAAGCTAACTTTTGCAACTCTTTTAGTTTTTCTTCGGCTACCAAGATGCGATCGCCCCGCATTTGTCCATCATTAGCTCGTATTTGATTAGAAGCACGGACAATTTCTCCTGCTAACTCATTGACACACTCAACGCCATATTCGGTTAAAGCTCTATTATCATTAAGTTGCGCGATTAAACTCTCAACCTGTTGATTGATTTTTTCATCATGATTACCACGGGAAAAACTACCACTAACCCGAATCGAGGGATTATTTTTGAGAGAGGCAGTCATGGTTAAAGCAGAATTTTGTTCATCTAACTCTACCATCACATCAACTTCCGTGCCTCTTGGGTAGGGTTTATCTAAGGCTAACCACATATCCCCGATACGCTCATCATTTTTGTGCAAATCAATGCCTTCCCTTACCTCATCAGGGCTAAAAAACTTAAAATGGATTAATTCTTGCCCTTCTCCTTCGGTTTTGAAAGTATGATTCTTTTGAATCGGTAAAACTTCCCCTTGCTTAATTAATTGATAACGAGGATGATCAACTAATTGGATACAATAATCACGGGAAACAGTGCCAACCACTTCCGTGACACCAGCCGACACAATACCAGCACCTTCAGCCACAGCATACATAGGGGCAGGATGCACCACCACTTTATCATGACCAAAAGCCTTTTTCACCTCCTCTTGTACCAATGGTATTTGACTTGAGCCTCCCACCATCAACACCATATCAATCATATCCACAGGATAATCAGAATATTTAATGGCATCGTGACAAATTTCGATACTGCGCTTTACTAAAGGCAAAATCATCTCATCAAATTCCCCCCTAGTAATGGTGACATCAATGGGGATTGCCATGCCAAACTCATCAAGGAGAGGAGTAGAAGGATTAATCTTCGCTTCGGTTTTACTGCTTAAATCAATTTTTGCCCTTTCTGTCGCAATCTTCAAATCCGCTTTAAATCTTACTTGTTGATAATAGGGCATATTAGCGATTAAGGTATCAATACTATCTAATCCTTCCTCCTTCGCTACTTTTTGCTTCACTAACTCCCCTAGCCTGTTATCAATATCATCTCCCCCTAACCATAAATCCCCTGCTTTACCCGACTCAATAAACTGATTTCCTGCGGCAGTAATTAAAGATGAGTCAAAAGTACCGCCACCAAAATCATATACCAAGATAGTTTTAACATCATCGCTATCGGGCTTAAAACCGTAGGAAATAGCCGCCGCAGTAGGTTCAGGTAATAAAACAGGTTTTCCTAAACCCGCCCTCACAGAAGCCATTTCCGTGGCGTAGCGTTGTTTATCGTTAAAGTAAGCAGGGATAGTGATGACGGCTTTCGTAATATTGCCTTTTTGCCCCATATTTTCCTGATAGGCTTGGGCATTTTTAACCACTTGTTTGATGATTTCCGCACTAATGTCTTCAGGTTGATATTCTTTCCCTCCTAACCAGACAGATATACTGTTTTCTGTGCCTTCCCTCCATTGAGTGATTTTATAACCGAAGTTTTTTAACTGTTGTTGCACCACATCATCTCCAAAACCACGCCCCATTAAGCGTTTGATGGAGATAATGACGTTTTCTGGATCTTGTAATAGTTGATTATAGGCTTCTTGACCGACTATTAAACTATTATTTGATAAAGATACCACAGATCTAACTAAAGTACCATGTTTATTGTCATTAACGACTTGTGCTTCTGCAAATTTGAAGGCGGCAACGGAGTTGGTTGTGCCTAAGTCAATTCCGACTATGTTTCCCATAATTGATAGTTAATTTTTTCTTTGCTATTTACTTATCAGTGGCGAAATCGGAATTTATGCAAATCGAGGAAATTTTTTTTCAATCCAAAATGTTTTACTATCTAAAGGCGATCGTACCTAATTACAATAACTTCGCGAAGAGCATCGGTGGCTTTAGTGGTGGGATGTATGCTTCGACTACGTTCAGCACAAGTTGCGACATTATCGACGGGTGAGTGAGGCTTTTAATTATATGCACGAGGGTGACAATCCATAAATAAAGCTATTTTATGGTAAAAAATTGAGTTATTATCCCTAATACTTAAAACTTCTTAATTAGGGGTTTATCTTTTTTGTATTCTTTTGGTGAAAAGTAGGCTAATGAAAGAAAAAGTTTTTATTACTGGTGCGACAGGTTTTGTAGGGGCTAATTTAGTGCGATTATTATTAAACGAAAATTATCAAGTTAGAGCTTTAGTAAGAAAAAAGGCTGATTTAACTAATGTTAAAAACTTAGATATTGAATTAGTAGAAGGTAGTTTAAATGATGAAAATTTAGCAGGAAAAATGTCAGGTTGTGATTATTTATTCCACGTTGCGGCTTTATATTCTCTTTGGCATAAAGATAAGGACTTATTATATCAAACTAATGTTTTAGGTACAAGAAATATATTTCAATCTGCAAAAAAAGCAAAGATAAAACGTATTATTTATACAAGTTCAGTAGCGGCAATTGGAGTGAGAAAAGATGGTATTTTAGCGGATGAAAATTATCAATCTCCCGTAGAAAATTTAATCGGAAATTATAAAAGATCAAAATATTATGCAGAACAAGAAGCCCATTTAGCGGTAAAATCAGGACAGGATATTGTCATAGTAAATCCTAGTACCCCTATTGGTAGTTATGACTTGAAACCAACCCCAACGGGAGAAATAATTGTGCGGTTTTTAACGGGGAAAATGCCCGGTTTCGTGAATACTGGCTTAAATTTTATTGATGTTAAAGACGTAGCAACAGGACATCTTTTAGCATTAGAAAAAGGCAAAACTGGTGAGCGTTATATTCTAGGTAATCACAATTTAACTTTAGCCGAATTTCTAACAAAATTGGCAAGAGTAACAGGAAAATCTACCCCGAAAATTCAATTCCCCTTCTGGTTTCCTTTGACTGTTGCTTATGTTGATGAGTATATTTTAGGCAATTTAGGCAAGTCTCCTTCCGTGGCGGTGGAGGCTGTAAAAATGTCTCGTCAATATATGTTTTATAATTCGCAAAAAGCCGTTAAAGAATTAGGTTTACCGCAAACCGATATAGATAAGGCTATTAATGATGCTGTTAATTGGTTTAAAAATAATGGCTCTCTTACTTTGAGTATGTAAATTATTGGTTAGGAAAAGGTGTCAGGTTTCAGGTGAAATAAAACTGTTAATTTATAAAAATTACATTTTTGTTAAATTCCTTCCTTATTTTATAAGGTTTATAGCTATTATTTTCTAAAAATTTATCATAACTACTGTAGAAGAGCCATAAAATTAGTAGTTTAAAAAAACTTGTAGTGATGGTGATCTTCCCCTATTTTTTTATCTATGCCTTACCGTTAAGTCTTGAAATCTTTGTCTAAGGACGATTTCGCCAACTTCCAACTCTGGGAAATATCAAATAAACGTCTTAATCCTTTCCATAAACATTTTATTCCTGGTTCTCCATCTTTTTTCCTCCCCAAAAATCCTCCCAGCTTTGCAATCCAAATAATTACTGTTTTTAACGGTGGAACTACATTTGGAGGATCGCTTTTTTTGTGTATGCAACAGTATAACGATTGCCACTCATCTTCACTGAACACCAACTCACTACTCATATCAGGATTATTTCTGCTCTCATATAACCTACATTCCGCACTTTTTTTTGAAACCTTATATAGTACATGATTAAGTTATAGGTGCGATCGCATCTGTCAATTTTTTTTCA
>CAYPDC010000123.1:0-11524 GCA_964409355.1 uncultured Cyanobacterium sp. | reverse complement strand
TATCTTTTTCGGGAGAAATTTAACGGGTGTCCTCTTTTGACATTTAAGATAGAAGCCGAGTTCCTCGGATTTCGGAGTTAAACTTAAGATATATAGCTGAACTGGAAAAGTTTCCTATTCTTAATTGTTAATGATAAACTTGTCCATCAGGCATAATTGCCCCTTGTAAATTGATACCAGTAAGATTAGCACTACTTAAATCCGCACCGATCAAATTCGCATTAGTTAAATCCGCAGAAGTTAAATTCGTACGGGCGAAAAACACCTCCATTAAGGAAGTATTGCGCATCACAGCCCCATACAAATTAGCACGGGTTAAATCCCCTCGATTGAGACGGGCAAAACTTAAATTAGCCTGAATAAGATTGGCACGGGTAAATTTTACATCAGGCATCGTCGCACTTTCTAAGTTTGCCATACTCAAATCCGCATCGACTAACTTAGTTCTTTCCAGTTTAGCATTAGAAAGATTTGCTCCGATTAATTTTGCTCCCATAAATTCGGCTTCTGTTAAAAAAGCCCCCTTTAAGTTAGCTTGAGTTAAATCAGCGTTAGTTAAATCAGCGTCTCTTAAGTTGGCTTCTACTAAGTTAGCACCGACTAAACTGGCATTTCTTAAGTCCACTCCCCGAAGTTCTGCATTTTTCAGATCCGCTTTATCTAAGTTTACACCTCTCAAGTTAGTTGGTTGAGAGCGTTTTTCCCTCCTCATATTTGCTCCTCTTAAACAAGCACCTTTAAGATTAGCATTGTTCAAGTTAGCATAACGTAAATCAGCTTCTAACAAGTTAGCATCTAGTAAATTAGCTAAGGTTAATTCAACGCCCCTCAAATCAGCTTTCTGTAAAATTGCTCCGTGTAATTCCGCTCGATGTAAATTTGCATCCATTAAGTTGGCTTGGTTGAGATTTGTACCACTCAGGTTCGCTTCTACTAAGTTAGCTCGGTTTAAGTCGGCTCGGTTTAAGTAAGCAAAGGTCATATTTGCTTTTTGTAAGTTTGCTTCTCTGAGAATAATACCAATTAAATCACTGCCGGTGAGGTCAATTCCCGCCAACATTGCCCCTGCAAAGTTATGATCTCCTGATGTATAGCGTTCGATAAATTGGTTAATTTCCATAATTTTGGCTCTTTTGCTGTCAGCATTCTAAATTATTCATTATTCATTATTCATTACTCATTATTGCTCTATTTTTTGTAAAAATGCTTGATACATTCTACTAAAGCTATGGCAGTTTGGACATTTTCCTCTACTTCTAAGCCTTCTATGTGGGCGTTGGCAGTTTCTAGTAAATTATTTTCTACCACTTTAATTTCTTTACCATATTGTTGAAATAGCTTGATTAATAAATCATCTAAACTACAAGTACGGACGATCGACCAATGTTGTTCAGAGGGTTCTATCTGATATACTGTGTAAAATAGTATCACTTTTGCCCTTAGAGGGTTGGTATATTGCATTATTTCCTGTTTTAGGTCAAAGAGACTATCCACTTTTAACCAAGGTAAAATTTGCCCTTCTGGAATGGGACTCGGTTCAACATCTGTGCCTTGTTTTATGGATAAACTTTCTTCCTCTTTGGTGGGAGTTGGCTCTTCTTCCAAGGATTCGAGCGCAATTTGAGTTTCGTTGGAAACTTCTGGAGATGAAACTGATTTTTTCGCCTTGATTAATTTCGTGTCTTCTCCTTCGTTTTCCTCGGCTCGAATTTCTATGGGCTCGTGTTTATAAAGATAGGTTAATTCACCAATGATGGTATCAGCAATGAAGGAATAAAAATTTTGGCGATTAATGCTCGAAACTACTTTTTCTAAGGCTTTTTTCAGTCTTTTCGGATTGGGATAAAGTTCGTATAATTCTAAGAGTAACTCTCTTAGGTCATACATCTCGATTACATTTATGTCATTTTCCCAATATTGCTTACAGGCAGCAAAAATTAATTTTTTGATGCGAGGGGACTCCTCATGATATTCTATATTCTCTGAGATGCGATCGACCAATTCTGGTTCTAAATCGTTACCTTGGTTTGATGGTGCCGAGGAAGTAGTATGTTCACTCTGTGTGTATATTTGAGCCATCCGCTTGTATATATACTGGGCGATTTTGACATACACACCCTTCCGATTAAGAGTATTAACCGCTTGATAAAGTAGTGCTTTTAGATCTTCTAGGGTTGGATTATTTTCATATAATGTTTCGAGCAACGATTCAAAGGAACAGTTGTCAACAATGGAGAAATCTGACTCCCAGTATCTCTGACTTATATAAAAAACTAATTTTTTTGCTCTCTTTGCTTCTGGTAAACCAATTAAATCATCGGCAATATTCGCAATTATATCTGACGATGCGGTCATATAACTTCATCGGGGATAATATGTTTAACACTTCAAAATTATAACTAATACCCCCTATATTAGCATATAATTGTATCGAAGAATTATTAATTCATCATTCTTCATTCATGATTTCTAATTGATCCCAGATTGCTTGTAAGAGGCGATCGCACCCTTTTTGAGTCACAGCAGAAATAAGGAAAATCGGATCTTGTGTAACGGCTTTAAATTTTTCTAATAGCTCCTGTTGACGATTTTCTTCCACCGTATCAATCTTATTTAAACCGATAATCTGGGGGCGATCGCCCAATCCTTTGCCATAGAGATGTAACTCATTTTGGATAATGTTATAATCCCGAAGGGGATCATCACTATTGATGTCAACTAAATGGAGTAAAACTCTAGTGCGCTCAATATGTCTTAAAAAATCATGGCCTAAACCAATACCTTCCGATGCGCCTTCAATCAACCCCGGAATATCAGCAAAAACAGTACCATCTCCCGTTGGTTTGCGTACCACTCCCAAATTAGGGATTAAAGTAGTAAAAGGATAATCAGCAATTTTCGGACGTGCTGAAGACAAAGCCGAAATCAGAGTCGATTTCCCCGCATTAGGAAGCCCAATAATGCCCACTTCCGCCAATAACTTCAATTCTAACCTTAACTGTCGATATTCCCCATCTAAGCCCGGCAAAGCATACTCAGGCGCACGATTACTATTGCTCAAAAAATGCTTATTGCCTAAACCCCCTTTACCTCCCTTCGCAATCACAAAGGTTTGTTCCTTATCCACTAAATCAACGATTAACTCATCGGTTTCCAAATCATAAACCATTGTACCGCAAGGCACTTCTAAAATTAAATCCTTTCCTGAAGCACCAGTGCAATTATTTGGACCTCCTCTCTTGCCATCTTCTGCCTGAAATTGCCGAGCATACTTAAAATCCAATAGTGTCTGTAATCTAGTAACTGCTTTGAGAATTACAGAGCCACCCCTGCCACCATTACCCCCGGCGGGGCCTCCAGCTGGTACATATTTTTCCCGACGAAAGGCTACTATTCCATCTCCTCCTTTTCCTGCCTGTACTTCTACTTTAACCTGATCAATAAATTGCATAAATTCCGCTCAATTGTAACTAGCCCAAACTTGCCAATTATATATGATGAAAGATAGATATTCTCGTTTTTCTTTGTTAAATTTGATACAATCGACCTATGACTAGGTTTTCATCAAAGTTTACTATAGGCAATTTTTCTGATTCAAAAATTAATTTTTATTAAAAACCGTGATATTTTTCACCAAAATTAAGTTAAATTCATTTAAAGATTGCTATTAGCAATGCAATCAATTTGATTGCGAGATAAGGGTTTTCACCCATAAACCGCCTTGCTTAACAAAGGGGGAATTATTAATTTCTCTGAAATAATTTATATTTCTTTAGTATGGAAGATACTATTATATTTATAACACTTCTATCTATTATAATCTATGGTTTATTTTATCTAAAAAAAATACTTAAAATAAATTCCCAACTCAAGATTAAACTTGAGCAAAATTATCAGGAATTAATAAGAAAAGAGGAAAAAAAAGAAGATTTTGAAAATCAGCTTCAAACTCAAAGAAGCATTATTTCTGCTTATAAAGTTTTTTCTAAAATTAGAGAAAAAAATAATGTAGGTATTTATCAAATAATAATGAATCTTATTCAAGAAAATCTCAAATTAAAATTAGTTTATTTTATCCATTATGATGACAATAATAAACCTTGTCTTTATTATCTTTTTTTCAGGGAAAATTGGCAAAAACTGGAAATAGATAATTCTTTGATTGAGAAATACCTAGACGATAATGAATCTTTTAATAGCAGAATTTATAACCAACAAACCTATTGTCTTGATAATAATTTAGATATTTTAAAAGTTTTAAATATTAGTAGCGATTTTATTACTATAGGTGCTTATTTTTTCCTTAATTATTCTTCTGGGAAAAATAAAACCATCATTGGTTTATATTCTAGTAATCAAGACATTTTTAATGATTTTAACCTAGATTTTATCTTTAATATCATTGGTATTTTTAAAGATGGTATCGATAACAATTATCTCCATCAATCATTTAATCTATTGGAAAGCGCGATCAACTCTTGCACTAATGGCGTTATAATAACATCTGCTCAAGATAATCACCCTATTATTTATGTTAATAAAGGTTTTGAACAAATAACAGGTTATTCTCAAGAAGAAATAATTGGCAAAAATTGTCGTTTTTTGCAAAGAGATGATATTTACCAAGAGAGGATAGAAATATTTAGAGAGGCAATCAGAAATCAAGAAAGTAAAAAAGTAATTCTGAGAAACTATCGTAAAAATGGAGAGTTATTTTGGAATGAGGTTTACATTTCCCCCGTGTATGATCAACAGGGTTGTGTCACCCATTTTATTGGCATTCAAAATGACATTAGTGAAAAATATTTAACCGAACAAAACCTAGCTAAAAAAATAGAAGAAATACAAACCCTAAATCAACAGTTAGACTTAGTTAATCAACTTAATTATATTCAAGGAAAAAAACTATATGACATTATTGAACATTACTTACAAGAAATCACAAATATTTTAGATTTAGACATTGCTATAATTGCGGAAATATTGGGGAATCAAATCAATATTATTTCAGCCTATAACCGTTTTTTAGGTGACACCACATATCATCAAGAAAATGAATTAATCTATTATTTATCAGAAAAAATAACCAGGGAAAAAACTGTTATTAATACAAGTAAACTTATAACAGATAAATTATTACTCCAAAAATTAGAAAAGCGAAATATTATTTTTTACTTAGGAATCCCTATTTTTATGGAGAATCAAATTTATGGAGTTTTACATTTTTTTTCTCTCAATCAAAATAAGATTGATTTTAATTATTCGGGCAACTTAATTGAGTCTATTTCCCAAACTATCACGAGAATTATTATTTCTCAACAAGTGGAATTAGAAAAAGAACAAATTAGCATTGCACTACAAGAAAGTCAAGAGAGATTATATGATATACTCTACTCTTTGGATGATGTTATTTGGTCAATACATCCTCAAACACTACAATTAACTTATATTAACCAAGCCGCAGAAAGATTATTTCAAGTATCCTTTAAACAAATTTTTGCGAGAAGAACTTATTGGCTAGACTTAGTTAATCCTCAACATAAGCAAAAAGTACAGGAATATTATGCTAATTTATTTAATATTTCTTTGTTAGGAGATGAGGTAAAATCCCATGATATTGAATATGGCATTATTTTAGAAAATGGGACAGAAAAATATGTGCACGATCGAGCCAATATTGTTTATGATGAAAGAGGGAAAAAGTTGAGAATAGATGGAATTTTAACAGATATTACGAATCGAACAATCACGAAAAAAGCCTTAGAAAAAAGTGAGCAAGAGTTTCGATTAATCTTTGAACTTGCCCCTATTGGTATGATTATTACCGATTTTGATGGTAAAATTATCCAAGTCAATCATTCTTTGTGTGAATTATTAAAATATCCTGCTCAATATTTGTTAAATCAAAATGAACAGAATTTTTACCATCCGGATGATCAAGAAAAGTCATCCTTTTTTAAACATAAAATAATTACAGATAATTTAGATCAGTATAGTGAAGAAAGAAGATTTTTGGCTAGTAATGGTTCAATTGTTCATACCATAGTTAGCATTACTGTTTTAAGAAATAATAAAGATAAAATAATTCAATTTATTCAGCAGATAGTTGATATATCTGAACTCAAAGTAATGGAACAACGGATATTTTATGATGCTTTTTATGATAAACTAACGGGCTTACCTAATCGATTTTTACTGTTAGATAGACTCAAACAATTTTTAAATATTCGCCAACGGGATAAAGAAAAGTTATGTGCAATTTTACTCATTGATTTAGATAAATTTAAGAAAGTTAATGATACTTTAGGACATAAAATAGGTGACGATTTATTAAGATTAATTGCGGATAAAATTGTTGGCTGTGTTACAGAAAAGGATACAGTTGCTAGAATTAGTAGTGATGAATTTATTGTCTTATTACCTGATATAACTTTAGAGAAAGAAGTTTATAATATTGTTGAACGTATTAGACAAACTTGTTGCCTTACTACTACGCTGCAAAGTCAGGAAGTTTCTGCTTCTGTCAGTATAGGTATAACTTTAAGCTCTTTGGGATGTAAAAATCCAGAAGAAATGATTAGAGATGCAGATATTGCTATGTATTATGCAAAAGAAAGAGGAGGCAATTGTTATCAAATATTTAGTACTTCGATGCACACTGAATTATTGAAAAAATTAAGTTTAGAATCAGCATTAGTTAAGGCATTAGAGAATCAAGAATTGGAGTTATTTTATCAACCAATTATCAATTTAAAAACAGGAATTATTGCAGGATTTGAGGCTTTAATTCGTTGGCATAGTCCCACATTAGGATTTGTTTCCCCTGTGGAATTTATTCCCATTGCGGAAGAAACAGGATTGATTGTGCCTTTAGGAAATTGGATTTTAGCTCAAGCAGTAAAACAAATTAAAAAATGGGAAAAAAGTTATCCTAATTTATGTTTATCTGTTGCTGTTAATGTTTCTAGCAAACAGTTATTAAACCCTAATTTTGTCAATGAAATCGATCGCATCTTAGAAAATACAGGCATTAATCCTAATCTTTTAAAAATAGAAATAACAGAAAGTCTGTTAATGGATAATTTTGAGTATGCTCAAGGAGTGCTAAAACAAATACAAGCTCGTCATTTAAAAATATCTTTAGACGATTTCGGCACGGGTTATTCTTCTTTAAGCTATCTTCATAATTTACCTTTTAACACCCTAAAAATCGATCGCATTTTCATTCAACCGTTGACATCTGAAAATGTATCTAGTCCTATTGTAGAGGCGATCGTCAATTTAGCCCATAATCTTTCTTTAGAGGTAGTCGCCGAAGGCATTGAAACGGAAATTCAAGAGGAAATTTTAAAGAAAATTAACTGTAATTATGGGCAAGGATATTTATATTCGCGCCCAGTGAATGGGATGGAAGCAGATACTTTAATCAAAAAATGGGGAATCAGTAATGATTAATTAACCATTTTTTATTCTTGATTCTTGATTCTAAATTTTTCTTTATCTTTGATAATAGGGGGATTTGGTTCATTCTTATAATTGCGATATTTGACTCTTAAATCTTGCAAATCAATCGTCATTGTTGAGGATAACATAGGCTCTTTTTCTGTGTCAAAATTCGGCACATATAAATAACTTATACTAGGAATATTAAGGTGAAATCTGATTAAGTTTGCTGATTCCATTCTGCCAATAGTTCGACTAGCACAACCTTCATATAATCTCAATAAAGTTGGTAAATCTTCTAAGGTATCAATATGCACTAAATAACTTTTTTCAAACAGTTTACCAAATTCCATTTCTCGACAAATTTTTCTGATTATTTCTAAATTGCCTAATGTTATTAGCATTTCATCTGCTAGAAAACAAGCTCCTTGATAACTACCAAATAAGGTTTTTATATCATTTTTTAATATGGGAGATAATTGTCTTAAAGTTGGTCTTTTTTCAAAGTGACTTAAGGCTAAATATAGTAAAATATCCTGTCTTCTTTTATCTTCAATTTGTTCCCATTCTCTCTCATCTGTTACCTGCAAAATTACTTTAAATGCTTGTCTATAAGTCCGAAATTCGGCTTTTATTTCTGCTTCTTGGGGTAACTCTCCTTTTTGCGGTAATCTTCCTCTTTCACTATAAAAATTCATTAATGGTTTGAGCAATTCTTCATAGTCAGCAAATTTTTTCACTGGTGTTAAAATACGGGGCGCTTTTACCCTTGAATGAAATCTGGAAACCCGAAAATTATTGGCTTTTTCTGCATTTCTAAATACTAAAAATACTCCTAAACCGATGGGAATTGCTTCTTCTGTTAACACTTGTTCGATATAATTCTTTAATTCTTCCTGTTCATAATATTTTTGAAATGTATTTCTTTCAGTGACAATACCATCCCCATAAATCATATATCCAGAGGTGCGATCGTCGATTAATACTTGGGCGGAAACAATCAATATTTCTTGAGTTAGTGACCATGCTTTCAATAATGCTTCTCGTCTTTCGGTGACATTTTCTATCACGTTAATGATATATCCTAAGTTGACTATATCCGCTTTTTTTAAGGGATTATGAGGTTGATAAAAAGGATCCCACCCATCACTAATAAATCCTTTTTCTTTCATTATTTCCACATCTAAGCCATGCCCACAACCATAGTCAAAAAAGCTCATTTCAGGTTCAAATAATTCCGCTTCTAAAACTAATCTAACAGGGCGAGAAAGTCTATTCCTTACCATTGCGGCTCTATGACGCTTTATTTTAATAAATTCTTCTGGGTTATTTTTTAAATCACAAGTTAAGTAATGATCTTGAAAATTGATAGAATTATCTATTAATAATTGTTGCCATTGTTTCTGGGTGCCTATGTAACGAGAATTATCTAATAGTCCTAGTTTATCTTCTAATTGGGTCAAATAGGAAAATGTTTGATAATGGGGATAGTCTTCGTTTAAAAAGGTTTCTTTTCGATGTAAAATAGGAGGATTATTACTTTGATTATATTCAATATTTTTTGTGCTTAAATCTGTTAAATTAACAACGATACTTTTAACTAAAGGTGGATGAGGATTACTGTCAAATTCAGGATAGAATAAATAAGATATTTTCGGTTCATTTAAACTAAATTTAACGAGGGTAAAATCGTCAATATCATTAATGATTTTTCTGGCTTCTAGTTCGTATTCTTGTATTAATATGTCTAGGAATTTTAACGCCGAAATATGGACATAAAGATTCTGCGGAAGGTGTTTTCCGATGGTACTTTGATGTAATAATTGTGTAATTTGATCAAAGTTATTTACCATATCTTTTTTATATCTATTAATTATAGGCTCCTAGGGGTATAATATATTATGATATTATGCCCCTACAGGGCTTTAACCCTTATTTCAACAAATTTTGTCGATGTCTATTGGTGGGTAAAATATATGTAATTTTTCCCGTGTTGGGTTACGCTATCGCTAACCCAACCTACAAAGTCTAACTAATCTTAAATTTTAAGTTACAATGGGAGATTAGTTCCAAATATGTTGTCAATTGTTAAGATATGCCTTATGTCAGAACTATTAGTACAATAGTTGCGATCGCCCTTGCTTTGGTTATGATTATTCTTGGGGGTTTATATTTTTCCATTTCTTTCGGAATAATTGTCTTTCTAGCACAATTAGAGTATTTCCGTCTAGTGAAAGCCAAAGGAATCGAACCGGCGGCGAAAACAACTTTGGTGGTTTCTCAGTTATTATTAATCACCGCTACCTATATCCCTAGTTTGACAGATGCCACTTTTGCGCTAGCAGGGGCGTTAATTTGTTTTTATCTGCTATTCCAACCGAAATTGGCGACTATTGCCGATATTTCTACCTCCATTCTTGGTTTATTTTATGCTGGATATTTGCCCAGTTATTGGATTCGTTTACGGGTTAGCTTAGATCAAAATGTGGCTTATGCCCAGTCTATTCCCAATATTCATAATTTGCCCTTAGATGGCTATTTCCCCGCCCATCCCTTTGACATTGGCACTTTTCCTGATGCTTTAAAAATTACATTTATTGCTATGGCTTGTATTTGGGCGGCGGATATAGGTGCTTATTTAATTGGCAAAAATTTTGGTAAAACGAAGCTATCTAATATTAGTCCGAAAAAAACTGTCGAAGGTTCATTGTCAGGTATTTTAGGCAGTATTCTAGTGGGTTTAACAGGAGCATGGTTTTTACGCTGGGATGCTTGGATTATCACAGGTTCTCTGTTAGGTTTATTAATTGGAGTGGTGAGTTTATTAGGAGATTTAATGGAGTCGATGATGAAAAGAGATGCAGGGGTGAAAGACTCTGGGGAGTTGATTCCGGGCCACGGCGGAATTCTCGATCGCACCGATAGTTATGTCTTTACTGCTCCTCTAGTTTACTATTTTGTCACCCTGTTATTACCCTTATTTTCTCCTACTTTTTCATTTTAAGTTAAGCTAGTTTGCTGATTAATTGTCTGACTGAAGATAGGGGAAAACCACGAGGGAAAGAATTTTTAGTTAAACGTTTGATAAAAAAAACGCAAAGAAAGAAAAGTGATAATATAACCTAAGAATTGAATACTCGAATGTATTTTTACCGAATTAAATATTTTTACATTCAAAATAGGAATAAATTATGCCATTGTTAACTACAGGAAAAGCCTTTATTAAAGATTTGGAAAAAACTGGTGCGGTTGCAGTATATGCCCCTTTAGAGGGGGGGTTTGAAGGACGTTATCAACGCCGACTAAGAACATCTGGTTATCAAACCTTTAACCTTACCGCTAGAGGATTAGGGGATTTAAGTGCCTATTTAATGGATGTGCATGGAGTGCGCCCTGCTCATTTAGGCAAGAAGAATATCGGGCAGGAAGGTGCAGTGGGTCCGACTTATTTTATACCACCCATAGCAGGTTATCAACTGGAGAATTTACCGGCTAAAGCCAAAGGCTTAGTTTTGTGGATTATGGAAGGATTCGTGCTTTCTCGTCAGGAAAAACAGTATTTAATCGATTTAACCAAGCAAGAACCAAAAATTAAGGTAGTCTTAGAATTAGGGGGCGATCGCTTCTTCCGTTGGCAATCTTTATCCGAGGCAGTAAGCTAGGATCTCATACTCTCGAAGGATACACTCGATCTAGGTGAAGGTAGGTGACACGACAACAGTTAAGGGTTTGAGTCAAGCCAAGGGGCAACAAGGGGCTTACCTGAGTTCGAGATAAAATTTTTGGTGTTGTAAAGGTGTCGCGGTGTTAGGTATTAGGTTAAAGAATTGACAAAAAATATATCTTAATTGATTTTTTTATCTTCAATTCTTTGATCGAATTATATAATCTTCTGAAAATTACACCTAAAACCTGCAACCTGAAACCTACCCTTATCAAACATTCTTGCATCGAACTGAGGTGGGCTTAAACCCCTTTATCCAACTTTGTGATGATTGCAACAATTACTCATATCCCATTGAATTGTTGACATACTCCCCCACTAAACCCTACGGGCTATAGTGGGGGATTCTGAACAGCC
>CAYPDC010000122.1:0-11690 GCA_964409355.1 uncultured Cyanobacterium sp. | reverse complement strand
TCAAAAAGTTCGTCAAAAAGGTAGTCATGCCCGTTGGCAACATATTGACGGAAGAGCAACTACAATTCCTATTCATGGCAATGCAGAAATTGGCGGTTGGTTGTTTAAGGAAATTTTAAGTCAGCTAGGTATTACAGAGGAAGAGTTTAACGAACTTAAATAAGGTTTACCAAAAGATGATTACTTATTTCTCTCGATGGTGCGACCGCGCAGTGCCACCTTTGGCGATCGCGCAGCGCCACCTTTGGCGATCGCACTGTTAAAAACTTACAATATTAAGGAGAAAAATATGCCAGAAATTAGTCGTTTTTTAGGAATCATTATAACCATGTATTATAACGATCATCCGCCTCCTCATTTTCATGTGAGATATAACCAACAAAAAGCAATTATAGATATTGAAAAATTGTCTATTTTACAAGGAAAATTAAGCCCACGAATTTTAGGGATAGTTATTGAATGGGCTTCATTACATTAAGCCGAATTAAGAGAAAATTGGCAATTAGCAAGACAAAATAAACCATTAGAAAATATTGAACCTTTGGAGTAAAAATGCTAAAAGATATTATTGAAGTTAAACCCTTAAAGAATTATCAACTTTACCTCAAATTTGAGGATAATAAAGAGGGAGTAATTGATGTTAGCGATATTATCGAATTTGCAGGTATTTTTACCCCATTAAAAGAATTAGACTATTTTCCAACAGTCAAACTAAACTCAGAATGGGGAACAATTTATTGGGATAATGGTGCAGATTTAGACCCAGATGTACTTTATTCTATTATTACAAAACAAAATTTACCACAATTTTCTCACACAAAATTAATGGGTAATCTTCTTAATTAGATTAAAATTAAAGTCTTTATCTGAGTAAATTGTTTTTGATAATAATGATGATAGTGTGATGGTTTTTGAGCAATGGGAAAAGGCTTTAAAACATTTAATTCAGAGAATGAATTATTTTTCTGCTGAAAGTTGATTGATGATTTACTTTGATTTAAAACAAGAAATTGAATTGTTGGGGTGGAGGGCGCTAGAATTTATCAAGTCAAAAAAGTTATAGTAAAATAGTGATAAAGCAGTGAAAATTATTAATTATGAAAAGTGTTGAATATTTAACAGATATAAATGGTAATAAAAAAGCGGTAGTTATTCCCATTGAAATATGGGAAAAAATTATTCCCCATGAGATCAATAATGATGATGATTTACCTGAATACTTAGAAAATTATTGTTTGAATCAAGCAATGGAAGAAGCAAAATCAACTCCTTTACTAGATGCTGAAAGTGCTTTGAAATTTTTGGAGGAAGAATGAAAGTTGAATATCGAAAATTATTTTTAAAAGATTTGAAAAAATTGAAAAATCAAGCAATTTATCAGCAAATTATTGATTTAGTATTCAAAGAAATTCCTTCTGTTAATTGTTTACAAGATTTATCTCAAGTTAAAGCGATGAAAGGTTATCCAAATCGTTATCGCATTCGTATTGGTAATTATCGTTTAGGTATAGAAGAAAATAAAGATACTATTGAAATTGTAAGAGTTCTTCATCGTAAAGAGTTTTATCGTTATTTTCCTTAATTTATTTTTTTAAATTCATGGGATGCAGTAAATTGGTTTTGTGGTGGAGGGCGCTGGTTGGGGTGAAAGCAAATCTTATCTTAATTAACTATGTTTAAGGCATAGCAGAAATAATAGCCCTCAAAACATTATTAACATCTTGAGAAGTCTTAAAAATTTTGGCGACATCCGCATCTAAAGTAACAGTTATAGATGATTTATTTGATGCAAAACGATTGGGTTTAGCTTTCTGATAATTGAAGTCATATTCAGGAAGTAAATCTTGATCATTATCGCTATTAAAATTTGATGTTTTTTTCATAGTCTTGACGCTCTTTTTTAGTGGCTAAACGGGAACTAATAATTCTAATTTTTTGCTGTCTTTGAGTAAAACACACTAGGAGAATACGATTTTTTAAATCATGTCCAATAATAATTTCTCTGTCTTCACTATCTGAGTGCCATTCATCATAAAAAATATAAGCAAAAGCATCTTGAAAAACAGTCTTAGATTCTTCAAAGGTAATTCCATGTTTTTAAAAATTTGTTTTAGCTTTTCTTTCATCCCACTCAAATTCACAATACATAACAGCTAAATCCTAAGAAATTGAAAATCATAGAAATTATCCATGAACACAGAAAATACAATAATTAAAAAGGGATGTTTTATCTTTATATCTTATAACAGAATAACAGTTTTTCACTACCACACCACTCCTGCATTTTTAGGGTAGGGTGAAGGGCGCTGGTTTTGAGGGGGAGGGCGCTGGTTGTGGTGAAGGGCGCTGGTTGGGGATACAATTTCAATTTCATTAATTACGGATAATAGTAGTAACAATATCTACAACATAATCAATAAAATCTTCTGGTAATATTTCTCCTGTTGTTTTCCACCAACGTTGATTAAGATCAAGTGTTCTGATTTGCTCGGCAATAACTGAACCTTTAATTTTAAATCCATCAGGAATTGGTATCATCACTTTAATATCAGGTTTTATCGTATTTGTGATGGGAGTCACTATCAGAATGCCTTGACGGCTAATATTATATTTAGTATGACTTAAAACAAGACAAGGACGAGCATCTCCTCTTTGTTCTCTACCAATGGTAGGATTCAAGTTAATTCTTAAAATCTCACCCCGTTGAATTTTCATTAAATCAATTCTTCTCCCTGACATTCACTATTGATAAAATCTTTCATATCATCAGGATAGGTAAAGTCGGCTGGAATACTCTCTAACAATTCATCAAGGGTCAAAGATACTTTTTTCTTTTTAAGAATTAAACTATCATTATCTTGAGTTAATTCAACTATTGATTTTGTATCTAAATTTAAACTTTTAGCCAAAGTGTGAGGAATACGCAACCCAATACTATTTCCCCATTTTTTTAATTCGACTTCCATAATTCTTTTACCCACATTATACATTGTATAATATCATAACAAACAAATTTTTAAAACCTGAAGGGCGCACGATTTGGGGTGGAGGGCGCATGGTTTTAAGTTAGGTTCAGTGCAAAAAGACAAATAGATGAGAAAATTAAATATTGACAATGTCAATACGAACTTGATTATAATTAAGTAAAATGGATGTAACATTTATCCTGAATGGTATAACCTTTATTTGGAATAAACAAAAAGCGAAGCAAAATCTGCTCAAACATAAGGGCATTATTTTTGAACGAGCCACCGAAGCATTCTTTGATCCCTTTTTAGTGGTAGTGGATGCTAGTCGTAATTATGAAGCCAGAGATGCCGTCATCGGTATGGATAAAAATAATTACCTCTTATTTGTGGTTCATATTCAACAAGAGAATGACATGATTCGCATTATTTCCGCCCGTCAAGCAACCCGTCAAGAACGTATATACTATGAAAATTGAAACATTAAAACAAAGATTAAAAAGCGATCGCCCCATGAAAAGCATAACTCTGCGTATGCCTGAAGATGTAGTGGAAGAATTAAAAGCCATCGCACCTCTGTTGGGATTTTCAGGTTATCAACCTCTGATTAGAGCTTATATAGGGCAAGGATTACGGCAAGATTTAAAAAAACTAGAAGCAAGTAATGTTTTAGAATTAATTGATAGTTTAAAACGTCAGGGAGTGGAAGAAAAGGTTATTAATAATGCCCTTGCAGAAATCACTTATTGATATTTATCACGCCCTTTCGGATTTCTTTTTTTTGTCAAACTCAAGGAGGAGCGATCGCAAGGGTGCTGGTTTTGAGGGGGAGGGCGATCGTATCTCTAAATCAAAATAAAAAATGCTATAGTATGTCAAAAATGACATACTTTTTCAATGAATGAAAATGACAGTAAACCCCTTATATGGTTAAAAGGAGAAGTCAAAACCCCACCTTTTTCAAGCAAGGCAAGTAAGAAAATTACAGGGAGGGGAAACCCTCTCAATGCCCATTTCTCGTCCAATGCCCACCATTGGTTCAAATTGTCATGAATTACGGATTAATGACGAGGAAAAAATTTGGCGAATTGTTTATTTTATCGATGATGAAGCTATTGTTATTTTAGATATTTTTGATAAAACAACCAATAAAACCCCTAAAAAAGTTAGAGAAATCAGTATCTATTGATTTAATTCTCAAAACTATTTTTTCTTTAGGAGGTACTAATAACGATATTTTGGAAGCAATACAATCATTAAGTAATTAATAATTCATCGGGTTTGATCGTGCGATCGCCACTTTTAGCGATCGACTTTTGTGGAGGGAAGTTCGATCGATCTAAAAAAATGATAGAATACTAGCACTAAGTGAAACTTGTAAGTACCAAAATATAGATAATATGACAACAACTGCAATAATCACTCCAGAATATCAAATTAATTTACCGTCCGAATTACAAAAACAACTTAAACCGGGGGATGAGTATAATATTGTTGTTAAGGAAAACTCTTTGATTTTAGAAAAAATAATTAAACCAAAAATAGATGTAGAAGGTTTTTTAGACAAATTAGAAAATCTTGAGCCTGATTTAAGTCAACCTAGTTTAGAAGAAATTAGTGCGGTTGTCAAAGAAGTAAGACAGGAATTATGGGCTAAATAATGAATGTTATTTTAGATGTTAATGTCTGGATTTCAGCCTTACTCTGGGGAGGAATACCCGCTCAGATTCTACGTTTAGCACATCAAAGGAAAATAGTCATTTTTATTTCCAATGAAATAATGCTGGAACTTGAAACGACATTGAGACGAGATAAATTTAAAGAAAGAATCAAAAAAAGAGGCTATTCGATCGAATATTTACCGAATGTTGTGAGAGAAATTTCCTGTTATTGTTCTGGTATATTCTTAGATGTTAAAGAATTAAGAGATACTAAAGATACGATCATTTTAGCTGCCGCCATAACAGCACAAGCACAAGCCATTATTACCGGAGATTTAGATTTATTAGTATTGGTAGAATTTAATCATATTCCCATTCTTAATCCACAAATTTTTTTAGCACAATATTTTATCGATTAAATTATTCTTAAAAACAATGTAATGTAATAAGGCGATCGATTTTGTAGAGGAGAGTTCGACTTTTTAGGGTGGAGTTCGATCGCGCAGCGCCGCCTTTGGCGATCGAGTTTTCATTTTATATAATAAACTTAGTTTGTAATGAGAGGAAAAACTACAATGTCACAAACCATCCCATTTGGTCAAATTTTAGAGATGATTGATTATCTTTCTCTGGATGAACAAGATGATTTAATTAATATTATTCGACATAGACAAATTGAGAAAAGACGAGAAGAAATTGCTCGAAATATTACTCAAGCCCGTCAAGATTATCAACAAGGAGACGTATTTCGAGGCAATGTTGATGATATTATTGCTGAATTAAACAATGACTAAATTAATTCTCTCCCCATCTTTTAAACGAGCTTTCAAAACTATTATTAAAAGAAAACCAGAGTTAAAGTCTAAAATCGAATTGAAATTAAGATTACTAGCTGATAATCCTTATAATCCTGTATTATGCACCCACAAACTTAAAGGAAAATTATCAGAGGCTTGGGCTTGTACCGTTGAATATGATTGTCGTATTGTGTTTTGTTTTGAGCATAATCAAGAAACTTTGCAAGAAGAAATCAATTTAATTGATATTGGTACTCATGATGAAGTTTATTAGGTTTGATCGTGCGATCGCACCTGAAATGGCGGAAATGGAGGATTTATTAGAAGATTTGGAAAGAGGAGAAAGTAAATCCATGCGGAAAAAAGCGACTTTTCAAAACTATAATAAACGCCGTAGTCGTCAATAAAAGGTGTGTGCGCGCAGCGTGCCTTTGGCATCGTCTTAAGCCCTTCGGGGCTTCGTCAATAAATATTAAGGGCAAACTGCATAAATTGCAAAAGTCAACCAAACAAATCTATGAATTTATATATAACCCATTAAATTTATTCTTCTTGTTCACAAATATTCTTAATTTCGTGTTCTGAAATATCATTTTTTAATACTAATTTATAGTGTTTTTCTTCAACAACAGAAAGACAAAATTTTTCCTGATTTTCTTCTACAGATAACTCTAAAATAGCCACATCATTATGACTTAAAAACTGCAAAGCAATAGGTTTACAAATTAAATTTGGATAACGAAGTTTACAAAATTCTATATCTTGCATAACTTGTACAATACCACAGCTATCACCCGGTGATTTCGCTTGACAAGGCAAAACATTGAGGAGCGCCTCTTTTATTAATTCCTAAATAAATTTCATCTATTTCTATTTGTCCAATAGTATCTATACTGGTTCTTAAATGATTTTGAATTGAATAACAAGTTAATCCAGTAAATAAGTCAATTAACCGATTATATCAAACTTTTGTTAATAGGGCTTGTTCATCCATACCCGGTGCATAACGTTTAACAATTTCGGGAGTAGCATCTGGTATTTTTATTAACTGTCTATTTTTTGTTACTTCAATTTTCCCCGGTGTTGCTTGTCTAAATTCATAAGAAGCTCTACCAGTGCCAATTATAATCCAATCTGTGTTTATCGGAGCTTTATTTTTGATAGAATCAGGCAAATTTCTTCTAAATCGATAAGTGTAGGGAATATCACCCAAATTTTTTATTCTATTTATATTTAAAGTATCACAGGCTTGGGCTAATTCTTCTCTACCAAATGAGACTTTTTGATCACCTTCTTGATAATTATTAAAGAAAACGGTTTCTATAATGTCATCATATTTACTCATAAAACACTCATTTCTAATCTTTTTCTTTTGGGAATAATCTCATTAGAAACATTCCAATAATTTGATGCTTTATCCATATTATATTCCATAAATTCTAAATCCATTTTTGCTAATTTTCTCACTTCTAATTGCTGAATATCCACTTCTAAAACTTTAATTATTTCATCTCCAATTGCTTTTGCTAACATAGGAATAACTGCGTTACCAATTTCTCGAAAACCATGCCAAATAGTCTCATGAAATAAAAACCAATCTGGAAATGTATGCAGTCTTCCCGCTTCTCTAACTGTAATACATCTTGGCTGATTGTAGTGAATTGGACGAGCGGCGGTGTAAGCCCCTTTATCTCTAGCAGTTCCAGCCCTCAAAGTGTTACATAATCCTGTAGGTGAAAGTTTCAAGAAACGACTGGTTTTTTCTACTTGCCCTTGAGGGGTATTTTGAAAACGTTGCTTTGATTTTTCTGTATGGTTTGAGCCTACATGATTATAAACGACATTGTCTCTTTGTCTGTCATGGCATAAGCGATAAATACCTTGAGGGGAAGGGGCAAAATTAAGCCTAAATCCTAAATAATCCAGTTTATTTGCCTCTATACTTTCATTTTTGCCGATAAATGGGGGAATATTGCTTAAATCATTGATAGTATTTTCAACATCATTATATTTTTCTGTTTCAACGGGATAGTTAACGGGTTGCACATCATGACGACTACCCATGAGAATAAGGCGTTTTCGCTTCTGGGGTGCGCCAAAAAGACTCGCATCGAGGATTTTAATGGGTTTTGCTATATGATACCCCAATGACTCAAATTCCCTGATTAATTCTTCTAAAAATTGTTTATGATTACCAACGGCGATACCGGGTACATTTTCAAAGATAAAATATTTTGGTTGCAAATCTCGAATCACGCGCACATATTCAAACACCAATGAATTACGAGGATCATCTAATTGTCGTTTTCCCATGAGAGAAAACCCTTGACAGGGTGGACCTCCTGCGATTAAATCAACTTCATCGATACCTTTATCTTGGAGAATCTGTTTTAAATAATCGGTGTTGAGATGGTTTATATCTTGACAAATAGTGTGAGTGTAGGAAAAATTGAGATGATGAATTAAGGCATGGATTGCATCAAATTCTACCGCTACAGCAATGTCAAATCCAGAGGCTTCTAAACCTAATGACATTCCTCCGCATCCTGAAAAAAGGTCGATCGCAATTGGTCTTTTCATCATTTTAAGATAACACTACCAGTTCACTTTATCAGGAAAAAGTTTTTCTTTCAAGAACAATTTATTTAAAAGAGTAGCCATAGCGTAGCTGTTCGTCATTCAGTTAATTTAAGTATCGACTTTTTGGGTGTAGGTTCGATCGACTTTTGAGGGGGGCAATTTTGTTGGGGAGGTGCGATCGAACTTTTGTGGGGGGGAGGTGCGATCGAACTTTTGTGGGGGGGAGGTGCGATCGAGCTAAAAAAAAAGATAAAATACTAGGACTAAGTGAAATTTGTAAGTATCAAAATAGGGAATAAAATGACAACAACTGCAATAATCACTCCAGAATATCAAATAAATTTACCATCCGAATTAAAAAAACAACTTAAACCGGGGGATGAGTATAATATTGTCGTTAAGGAAAACTCTTTGATTTTAGAAAAAATCATTAAAGAAAAAATGGAATTTTTGTGGGGGAGGCGCGATCGCACCTTAACAAGAACTGATAAGTGCTTTATTCCATTATAATAAAAGATTTAAGACATTAACCAATTTTCTAAAGATAAATATTGAACCTTAGTTAAATTAGAATCGTGAGAAACTAGGGTTAAATCATTAATAATAGCAGTGGAGGCGATTAAAATATCCGCATCCTGAATTATTTGCCCTCTTTTTGTCAAATCTGCGTGAATTTAAGAGGCTTTTTCAAAAATCGCCAAGTTATCTAAGAACAAAATGGGATAATCCTGACAAAATAACTGAAATAATGCCATTTTTTTAGTAGCATTACTTTTTAAAAGACCTCGTTGAATTTCATAATAAGTTATCCCACTAATAGCAATAAATTGACCACTACGACGCATAGTTTCAATTTTTAAGCATAATTTTTGGTTTTGTTTTAAAAAATATGAAACAATATTTGTATCCAATAAATAACCCATTTAATTGCCTCTTTTAACTGCTTCATCAAATATTCTCATTTCTTCTGGAGTGAAATCACTTAGCATTCCAGAAACTAAATGTAATGACAACAGGCTTTTAATTCTTTTTGCTAATTCATCTTCAGAAATTTCATTAAGATCAGGTACATTAATGAGGGTAAAATTTTCTTTCATTATTTCGAGCATTTCCTGTCGATTTAAGTTTTCTTGATAAAGTATTTCACTATCAATTAATCTTTCCACGATTTCTGTGATTTTTTGTTCGTTAACTTCACAATTTATAACTTGATTCATATTCATATCTCCTTTTTTGACCTTAAATAAATTATAGATTAAAAACAGTTTTAACAGTTTGTAGTTATCCCTTTGGACGTAAAACGATTTTGGGTTAAAGAAGAAACTAACATTCGTCTAGTGCGATCGCATTTTCTGTTTTTATACTTCATCAATATTTTTTAAATTTACACCATAATACTGCATAATTTTTATCTTGGACACTGATAAATGAATAGAAGGGAAAATACTTTTCTCCCAAAAATACTTGTATTGCCATAAATGTTTGTGTAGATAATGCCTACAATAAATTAAAAGTCTAAATAAAAATACTTTTTATGACTGAATCTAATCTCAAAAAAACATGGTTAGCTTTATCTGCTGAAGCCATTGAAGCTGATATATTACCTCAATTTATTCTTCCCGCCTTATTACCATCATGGAATATTGAAGGCAACGAATTTTGTCTTCAATATCCTACAGGCAAAGGAGCGGAAAAAGTTGATCTCGCTGTCCGAAAAAATACCAGTACCGATAATTTTGCCCAGAGTAAAAGCAATCCATTTTTGATTATCGAATTAAAAAAGAGAATGCTAGATATTTCTACTGGTAGTAAAGATTATCAGAAAGCTGTAGTACAACTAAAGCGTTATTTAGATCCCAGTGCTACTAATTGTAAAACAGTTCGTTGGGCAATTCTAACCAATGGTAATTATATTCAACTTTTTCGCCGTCATGGTAAAGTTGTCTATCCCTATACAGAAAATATCCTGTTAACTCCTGATAATATTGACGAGAAAATAGCACTCATCAAAAAATACATTTATCAACCCGAAAAATGTTTATCTGTTGCTTTGTATAACAATAAAGGAGGAGTAGGCAAAACAACCACAACCATTAATTTAGCAGGAATTTTATCATTACCTGCACCTTACGGCTTCAATAAAAAAGTGTTAGTAGTGGATTTTGATCCTAATCAAAAAGACTTATCTGATTTACTTGATTTTAAAGCTCCTTCCCTTAAATTATCACAATTTTTCTTAGATTATAAAAATTACAAAATTGAAGATGTGATTTCTACCTATAGGTTAAAAGCTAGTAACAATAAAGAATATGGTTTTGACATTATCCCTGCTGATGAGGAGTTTTTAAGGATGGGAAACAGGATTAATTCTTTAGGTATTGGTACTTTGAGAAAATCTTTATCTAGTTTGAGGAAGGTTTATGATTATATTCTCATCGACTCTCCTCCGGGTAGTGGATTTTTTAATCAAGATGCGATCGCCGCTTCGGATGTGGTGCTGATGCCTTCCAAACATAATGGAATTGCCTCCTTCAAAAATGCGGCTTTAGCGATTAGAAGTATTTTTCCTACCATCGGCGAAAAGCGTCGTAATAAAAACTCGGAATTAGGAAATCCTTTTCCTCTACCGATCTTCTTTAATGGAGAACAAATAAGTAGTGCGGCAAAGCAACAAGCCCAAAAAGCGATTCTTCAAATTATCAAACAAGTTAAAACAGAAGATAAAATAGATCTTACACCTTTTTTCTTTCCTAAATATACCAATGCTCAAAAAAATTTAGAAATATTTGAATTGCCAAGCTACGCTCATATTGCATCGGCATCATTTTCTCAGCGTCCTGCGGTTTTTAATAATAAAAAAGCCCGGGAATATTACAGTGATTTAGTAAGGGAATATTTTATATAATGAAACAAGAAATCGGAACATTATTACATCTTTATTTAGATGAAATTGAATTAAAAGAACCCATAGAAAATCATCCGTTTTTAATCAATAATGGGGCTAAAGCGATTAATGATGCAAATGGAAGAAATTGGATTCCTTTAATTGTTAAACAAATAAACTCGGAAGATAAATATGAAGTAATTGCTAATGGTTTTATCTTTGCTACTGCCCAAGAAGCAGGAGTAAAAAAAGTATGGTGTATCGTTGCTGATGACTCTTTAATAACTGAAGAATCAGCGAAAATTTTAGCACAGGAAAAAATGGCAAAAATTAATTTAGCCACTGCCTCAAGGGAGGAAATAAAATTAGGACTTGACTACTTAATTAAACGTTCTATTAATCCTTTAAGTGGTGTCAATATAGCCACTGCAACAGAAAGAATTGAAAAGGCTAATCGTCTTTTATGGAAAGAAAATTTAGCCGAAATTCCTAATTTAAAATGTGGAATTACTAAGGGGAAAAAACTCAATATTTTTAAAGAGATATTTTACCTTAAATCTTCAGGCTTAGAACCTCAAATCTCTCCTCCAGAGACTGATCCAGAACCATCATTTACCACTCAAAAATTAAATAAATTAACTTGTCAACAATTAAAAGCAATGGCAAAAGAAAAAAGGTTTTCTGGTTATTCAAAAATGAAAAAACAAGAACTTGTTAAGTTGTTATCACAGTCAAATTAGGAAAGGTGCGATCGCACCCTTATATTTTAACTTGACATTTCTTCTGATAGTGAGTCCATAAA
>CAYPDC010000121.1:0-11782 GCA_964409355.1 uncultured Cyanobacterium sp. | reverse complement strand
CGCATTGGCAATAACCTAAGTGCGATCGCCAAAGGCGCTGCTTTGCAGATCGCCACTATTGAATTTCATGATCCAGCCAGAATAGCTAGTTTCCCTAGTATTCCTGAAGGCACGATTTTAATTAATGATGATTTGGTACAAAATTTTACAGTCATGTTCGATGCCAACTCTCCCCCCGAAAAAATAGCGGTTAAAGGAGAGAAATGTTCGGCAGATGTGATCAATTTAGCACAGAAAAAAGAAATTACCATTGGTAGGGATAGCAGTTGTGATGTGGTTTTGAATGCTCCTACCGTGTCTCGTAAACACGTTACCATCGATTATATAAGTGAAGGTAAGTGCATCATTTCTAATTATAGTCCCAATGGTATTTTTGTCGATGGTTTTCCCATCAAAGGAAAGATTACCGTTACTTCGGGGACTGTCATTAAAATTGTACCCTATACTTTTGTTTTTGACAAAGATAAATTATTAGTGGCGGATACAGGAGAGAATATCCGTTTAGATGCAGAAAATATTAGCTTAATTGTTAAGAATAAAAAACAAGAAAAAATTACCCTTTTAAATAACTTATCTATTCCCATTGAACCGAAACAATTAGTTGCTTTAGTGGGGGGAAGTGGTGCAGGAAAATCTACTTTTATGCGGACTTTATTGGGGATTCAAAATAGTACCTCTGGGAAGGTATATTTAAACGGGGAAGATTTAGCAGAAAATTTTAATCTTTATCGTCATCAAATTGGCTATGTGCCTCAAACAGATATTATTCATAAGGATTTAAGAGTAGAAGAAGTATTGCGTTTTACGGCAAAATTAAGGCTTCCTCCTGACATCGATATAGATAGTATTGTGGAGAAAACTTTAGCCGATATTGAGATGTTAGAAAGGCGAGATGTTTTAGTGAAAAATTTGAGCGGAGGACAATTAAAAAGGGTATCCATAGGGGTAGAATTATTAGTTAATCCCAAGTTGTTTTTCCTTGATGAACCTACCTCTGGTTTAGATCCGGGGTTGGATAAAAAGATTATGCAATTATTGCGTAAATTAGCTGATCAAGGCAGAACAATTATTCTCGTTACTCATGCTACTAATAATATTAAATTGTGCGATCGCATCGTCTTTTTGGGGCAGGGGGGAAATCTGTGCTTTTTCGGTAGCTATGAGGAGGCTAAAAACTTCTTTGATTTAGAAAATAAAGACTTTGCGGATATTTACCTCGAATTAGACAACAAAACTGCCGTCACTCAAACTGCGGAAAAATATCGACAATCTACCTATCAAAGCAAAAATATTGACAAAAAACTCCTTGCCTCTAATACCCCAACTCAAGTCAAAGAAAAACCAAAACCCCTCAAAGCCAACTTTTTTCGACAATTACTCGTCTTATCCCAACGATACCTCGAATTAGTTAAGCGCGATCGCACCAACCTCATTATCTCTCTGTTAACTGCACCCATCGGTATTTTATTGATCAATTTAGCCACCAGAGAGCGAGAACCCTTTATATTAGAAACAGAAAGTGATCCTAGTCTTGCACCTTTTGCTCAAACAGTAGTATTTGTATTTACTTGTGCCGCCCTTTGGGTAGGATTAGCAGGATCACTACAAGAGATAGTAAAAGAAAATGACATCTATCAACGAGAAAGACTGGTAAACTTGAATCTCCCTGCTTATTTAAGTTCAAAAGTCTTAATTATTGGGGGATTAGCCATACTGCAAACCCTACTAATGGTAACGATAACCCTTCCTTCTTTTACCCCCCCCGAACCAGAAACGGTATCATGGTGGCTAGGATTTGCTATCACTAGCTTTTTTACCCTTCTGAGTGCCTCTTGTTTAGGCTTGATGGTATCTGCGATCGTTAGAAACATCACCCAAGCCAATAGTGCCTTACCCATTCTCCTCTTACCGCAAATTATTTTTTCAGGGGTACTCTTTGAAATCAAAGGTATTGTACAATATATATCATGGCTCATGATTAGTCGTTGGTCTGTAGGGGCTTATGGTTCTTTAGTAAACATTAATAGTTTAATACCTGAACCAACTATCTTACCAGATGGCTCAGAAATGCCTTTACCTTTTGAGGAAAAATATATTTATGAAGCGGATTGGGATAATTTAAGTACAAATTGGCAAATGTTGTTAATTCACGCTTGTTTTTATTTACTCATAACTTATTTATTGCAACGAAAAAAAGACATTTTATAACCTGAGTTTGGAGTTGAGAGTTTATCGTTTTTGATTAATAGTTGTCTTTATCATTGTGGCTCTTCTACAGTAGTTATGATAAATTATTAGAAAATAATAGCTATAAACCTTATAATATAAGGGATAAATTATAATAAAAATGGAATTTTTATAAATTAACAGTTTTTATTTCACCTGAAACCTGATACCTTTTCCTAACCAATAATTTACATACTCAAAGTAAGAGAGCCATCATTGTCAAACTTGACTTGCTCATAAATATCACTGATATTTAACTGTAAATTTAAGCACTCTAAAAATATAGTTTCTTCTTGCGTCTCATATTCCTTTAATAACCATTGCCCTTGATTATTTTTGCTAAAATGTTCGATTTTACAACTATATTGATCGATTAAGATATATTCTTGCAATTCAGGAATTGAACGATAATAAGTGAATTTTGTGCCTCTATCATAATCTTGGGTTGACTGAGATAATACTTCCATCACTAGCAAAGGATTTGTAATGGTAGTATTTCCTTTATGAAAAATTGGCTCACCACTAATTACCATGACATCGGGATAAGTATATTGATTATTTCGAGGTATCCATAACCGTACATCCCCAATGAAAATTCTATATTTTTGCCCTTTTAATAGGAATTTTAAATTAGCATATATATTACCAGCAATTTGGTTATGATTGATTGTACCTCCAGCCATAGGGATAATTTCTCCATTTATATATTCATGTTTCTCTTCGGCTTTTTCTTCTAAGGCAAGATATTCTTCGGGAGTATAGGTTTTTTTTTCCGTCATTGAGCTATCTTGTGGTTTAATAATTGTGGCTGTCATAATTTGAGGAAAAAATTTTGCTTAAGTTTAGTTGATTTTAACAAAAAGGATTGTAATAAAGTTTTTTGCGTTTGTTGTACTGTTTCCTTCTCCCCTTCATGATTTTTCTTATAATTGGCATTTCCATCAATCGGGCTAGAAGCCCGAAATACGATGTAAAAATCATAATTTCTGTAGAAGTCAGATAGCCTTAAAAATTATACTTCAAATTAAAATATAAACCATCATCCTGAATATTATTACCTCTATCCACCAAGTCAATTAAAGGCGGTGCATAATCGACACGGACATTTAAACCATCAAAGGGTTGCCAAATTAAACCCAACCCCAAAGCCGCAATAAAACGCTCATCAGGCTGAAAATTGGGATTATTAACATTATTCCATGTTGTACCCATATCGAAAAATGGAGCCAACTGAAATACAGGCAACAATTCTTGATTCTTAATAAGAGTAATGCGATCCTCTATGGAAAAACGAAAACCATTATCCCCCGCCCTCACATTTTGACGATAACCCCGCACCGATTGCCCACCACCAATGACAAACTGCTCTGAAGGGAGTAAAGCACTATCACTCAATTGTATGTCGGCTTGAATAATTAACAAATTATCGGGATTAATTAATTGTACCCTTTGCACCTGCCCTAACCATGCCAAAAAGTAACCATCGGGATCATTGGGTTGAGCAGAAGTGGTAACATCAAATAAACCTACTCCTAGTCGAAACTGCGATCGAACTCCCCAAGCCCCAGTGGGATCACGTTTTACATAATCTTGCCCGAAAGAAATAACATTAGTACGACTGATCCCATCCTCATTAGGACCAATCCCAAAGGGAGTAGGACCTTGAAAAGTAAAAGTCTGACCATTACGATAACTCATACCTAAAGAAAAAGCAAACTCTTCCCTCGGATTGCGTATCACTGGTTGACGGTAACTAATTTCATAAAATTGACTTTCCCCACTAATATCCAACTCCTGAAAATCTCCCTCTACCACGGTATTTTCTTGGAGAGAAACCCTTGCCTGTAAAGTACCATTCATGGGGTTAAGGGGTACAGAATAATTAAAATCGAGGTTATATGTACCAGTCCAGTCCTCTAAACGAGGGCGATAAGAAACCGCAAAACTATCCCCCAAGCCAAAAACATTACCATAACCAATGTTAAAAGTCATTTGAGTAGGACCAATACTAGGAGGAGAATAGTTATCAATCCCTACAGTGCCAAATAAGGGATCAGCTTCGGTTACTCGCACATCTAAAATACTTTGTCTTTCACCACTTCCCTTGCGCAAACTAGCTTCAATATTCTCAATTAAAGGATCTGTTTTTAATAGTCGTAATTGATCTTCTAATTCTCCACCATTAAGAGGAGTATTTGCACCTAAAGCAATCCTTTCTCTAACGTAATTTTCTAACCGTTGTGCCCCTTCAATATTGATTTCTTCCACTTGTCCTTCTTCCACCCGAATAATTGCGACATTTTCTGCCGTCACATTATCCAAAACTGCCCTAGTGGTAATATAACCATTATTGAGATAAAGAGAAGTGATTTCGTTAGCAAGTTCTTCTATTTTTTCGATCGTGACACTACTATTTTTATAAGGATTAATAATTGCTTGAATTTCCTCATTTAAAATACTATTATTGATCACCTTAATCTCTTTAATATTGATTTGTTGATCAATATTTTGAGTCACAAAAAAAGGCTCATCGTTTGAAACTTCTTGAGCCAAAACAAGGCAATCATAATAAAATAACCCCGATAAAGAAAGAGAATTAGCAATCAAAAAAGACTTTAATAAACTTAATTTATTCATAATTTTAAGATTTCATTAATCATTTTATATAAAATATTTTGTTTAGATTATAACTAGAAAACTGGGAATAACAGAATAATTTTGTCAAGACTAATTTTTTTCTTGCAAAGGTGCAAAAAAGCAAAGAAGTTTAAGATAATTCTTCATTCCTAACAAGGGTTTTACAAGGGGCTTAAGCCCCTACTTTACTACCACGGATTACCAATCATGGTAAAAGGAGACCAATAAAATGGATGGGAGAAATCTTCAGGGAAACGAGAAGTATCAGGTAAACTCTCTAAAGAAATCTCTAAATTAGGAGTCACGATCGCATTGCCGTCACTGGTTTTATAAACCCGGCCTTTTAACATATCTAATTGTGCCTGACGTAATGCCTCAGATTTTGTATTGCTATCTTTTAATTTTGCATAAAAATCAGTCATTAATGCTAATGTACCGGTATCACTTACTTGCCAAACACTACCCATCGCACTTTTAACTCCTGCTTGTACTGCTAAACCTGCAAATCCCAATTCAGCAATCTCGTTACCAAAGGCAGTTTCACAAGCACTTAATACCATTAACTCTACCAAAGGATCATTTAATCCTAAACGACGCAATTCTGTAATATTTAAGCGAGAATCGTATAACTGTAGGAAACTTTCATTGGTGTCAGTAGGATTAAAGTCGCCGTGAGTACCAAAATGAACAATTCCAAAGGCTTGACGGCTTAAGTTTGCTTTGACTTGTTCTAGGGTAAAATTCTCATTCAGGTATTCTTGATAGTTGTCTGGACGTTCACCAGTCCAAACTTTGCTAATACTCGGTAATTCTAAACCCGCCGCCGGCAAAGGCACGATACCACTGTCGGCAAATTCAGATGCCCCCATTGCCAATAATCCTGCATCCTTAAGAGGACGATAACGGTTATCATTGAGGTTTAAACTAGGTGCTAAACCACTACTGTATTTTTCTACTAGGAATTGTTGATTTTCAGCATCATATAAAGCCGCAAGTGGGATAAAACGCATATCTGTGGGTAAGATAAAGAGAAGGTTAGATATTTCTCTGGCTTCTAATTCTTTTTCGATGGGCTTGATTAACCAATTATACATATCACTGGCGTACGGTTTATAACTATCATCGAGAGCGAATACGTCTGAGGTTTTTGCCCATAAATTGCCTGCGGTTTCTACCACTTGTTTCCGAGTGACGGGGATTACTATTCTTAACGGTTTTTCATCCTGAGTGACAATCAATATATCTAGTTGATCATCTTCGGCAGAAGGTAAGTTAACGGTGGGTTTTAAGTTAGATTTGTTAACGTTGACTCGACTGTATTCTTGAGTGTTAGTGACTTCTCTTCGGGCAAATTCTGCGTCTAAGTCTTGAGGTTGAAAACCTCTGGGAGTGAAACTCACATAAATTAACGCTGGTTTTGCGGCTGCTTCCCTTTCTATGGTTGTGAGAATTTCTTGGGCTTGATCTATTCTGGCAATAGGAATAGGTGGATTGTTAATCACTACAGAAGTCGGTGAATCTCCACTTAATCCCTCTCCCGGAGTAATTACATCTCCCGGATTATCATAGTTTCTTTCATCAATTTTTCTCCCATCAATTCTGTTGTTGTTTGGTGGTGGTGGTTCAGGTTGGGAAGGTAGTAGATTAAGTCTTAAATTACCCTCTTGAGTATTAAAATTATATTCTCCTTCAACAATGGTAAAGTTTTCATTAGAAATAAGTCCTGCTGTACCATTATTACTGGCATCACCAACAATAAAAGGTAAACGAGGATCACTTGTAGCATTCTTTGGAACACCATTGGGGAATAAATCTATGATGACTGTGCCTCCTTCTGCACCACTGCTATCAATACTAAAACCATTTTCTAATGTTTCTGTCACCCTTATCTTGCCGGTGGTGGATATTGAGACATCTCCTCCAGTATTATTCTGACTACGAGTATCGATGGTTGTTATTTCTATATCTTCTTTCGCCTTAATGGTGAAATCCCCCCCATCACTGTTGTCACCTCTGCTATTACTGCCTTGAGTATTAATTGCTTGAGTGGTTACGGTTGTTGCAGAATCAATATTTATTGTGCCTCCTGCATCTGCCGAAGAATTAAGATTTCCTGTGGTGATACCATTTTGGGTGCTAGTTAGTGCAATATCTCCTCCTTCGGTAACAATATCTCCTGTGCTAATAGCTTGAGCATTGATAATAACATTGGTGTTGTCACTAGCAATATTTTGACCTTGGAAAACACTTCCAACAATAAAGTTAGTATTTTGGCTTAAAGTCAAATTAGTATTAAAAGTTTGATTTCCAGTGGTGGTAATTGAATCTCCGTTAAACTCTGTATTGTTACTTGATATTGTCAAGTTATTCAGAGATAAAGAAGATCCGATCGCACCTTCTATCAAAATATTACTACCATTAAGAGTTAAATCATGATTGCCGTCAATTGTACCAAGAATATCAAGATTAGCCGAACCATCCCCAGAATTAGTGCTAAGAGTAATATCATTGCCTAAAATGACATTATCATCGATGGTGATAGGGTTTCCCTGAGTAGTAATATCAGCATTCAAAATAGTGGTTGTACCTGCACCGTTGATAGTAATAGACGCATTATCATTACCTCGGATTTGTTGATTGACGTTAATATTATTAGCGGTGAGAGTTAGAGGATCATTAAGAGTAAGTATTTCGTTAACATTAATAGTCGGTGTATTGTCTCCTCCAATTTGGATATTAGCAAAACCGTTAATTTGATCTAAATTAGTGAGACTAAACTGGTTAGCTATATTGCCTATATTGATGGTGCTATTTCCGATGGTTTGCAAAGTTAAATCACCATTACTACCGATAACATTTTGACTATCAGCAAAGTTAATCCCCGTCAAACTAATCAGGGTGAGATTATTAGAAGCATTTACTTCTCCATTAAAGTTAAGACTACCTTGACTGCTAGTTAAAGTCGCATCAGAAGAAATAGTTAAATCATCTTTATATGTTTGATTTCCAGTGGTGTTGACACTTATACTATCCGCAGGGGTGTTAATATTGATGTTAGTTGCCCCCGTTGTCGTAAGACTAGCTAAACCTGCCACACTACCGATGCGATCGTCACCTACCCCATTCCCTAGTTGAATATTTTGACTTCCCTCCACCATTAGATTATGGGGTGTAGCATTTGCTCTGTCTGTTATATTGTTAATGACCGTATCAATTATTTCTAACTCAGGTAAATTGACGATATTCTTATCTAGGTTAAAAGAGTCTATTTCGCCATTAAAAGTAATTCCCCTTCCGATAAAAGTAGATGTATCATCAAGGAATATATTGCCATTATAAGTTTGATCTTGAGTAGTGGTTATCTTGGAATTAGCGATAGTGGGTAAATTGGGGGGAATGGAAACACCCAAAGAGGTAAAATTAGTCATGAGTAAGTTGCCGTTGACTGTCACCGCCTCAGCAGATATTTCGCCCAATAACAGAGTATTCAAAGCCGATATTTCTACTGTGCCTCCCACTCCCGATACTAAGGGTTCAAATTGAGTGAGAATTGTTCCCATAACGAGATTTTCTCCACTTATTTCTACTTTTCCAGATGTTTCATTTCCAGTCGTACCAATTGCCCCTACGGCGATGTTTCCATCACTGTTGAGAGTTACATCTCCAGCATTTGTAACAAAAGTGTTGTTAGACAATCTACCTGTGCCAACAATTTCAGTAATTACGATATTTCCATCTGCATCAATTACCACATCTCCGCCTCGATTACCTAAAGCAGTATCAATGGCAACGGCGATATTTTCCTCATTATTTTCTTCGCCATCGATACTCACGTCGCCTGTAGCATTGATTGTTAAAGAAACCCCGTTTATGACGCTAGGATCGACTTTTATATTACCCTCAACGGTAAAGTCTTTAGTGTTAAAAATACTATCTTTAGCTAAATAAATAGTTTCTCCTATTTCTGAATTGATGATAGTATAACTTTGATTCCCAATGGTGTTAATACTTGCCTGAGTTGGGGATAAACCAGCTCGATCGATATTAATAAATATATCAAGTGCTTCAGTGGAAAGGTTATTTAACCCTACAGTAGCACCGATGCGATCGTCTCCGATACCATCACCATAATTGATATTCTCATTGGCATTTACTGTTAAACTCTGAGGAGTAGTTTGAGAGTCGATCGAGCTATTGAAAATGATACTATTACCCGTAAGTTGAGTATCTCTTGCTAACACAAGGGGATTGTTATAAGTTTGATTATTGGTAGTGGTGACATTGCCATTGAGGATAGTTTTCCCTTCCGTATTAGTCGTCAAGTCGGTTAAAGGGGTGACACTTCCTACATCTCCATTAAAGGTGGCTTCCCCTTCGCCAATGTTATTAACGGTAAAAGATTGACTACCATCGATCGAGCCATTGAAGGTGATATTATTGCCTTGTAAAATGGCATCACTGTTGAGATTAACCGATAAAGTCGTGATTTCTTCTTCATTCTCAGAAGGTGAAAAAATTTGATTGCCCGTGGTGTTGACACTCACGGCATCTTCTGGTAACTCTAACAAGTTGATATTGAGGGAAATAGTCGAGGCGTTGCTATCCAACTCACTTAACCCTACAGTAGCACCGATGCGATCGTCTCCGATACCATCACCATAATTGATATTCTCATTGGCATTTACTGTTAAACTCTGAGGAGTAGTTTGAGAGTCGATCGAGCTATTGAAAATGATACTATTACCCGTAAGTTGAGTATCCGTAATCAGAATTAGGGAATCATTATAAACTTGATTTGTGGTAGTGGTAATGTTGCCACTTAAGCGAGTTTCCCCCCCCTCATTGGTATTTAAACTATTCGCATTTAGAGTACTCATAGACGTTATCCCACTACTGTTAAGGCGAATATCTCCTAATGCTTGATCATTACCAACTGCTTGAGAGAAAGTGACATTATTACCGGTAACTGTTAAATTATTGGTTTCTCCTGTTTCACTGTTTATGTCTCCGATTATATTTATATTGCCATTTGTCGCTGTCATAGTAACATTGTCCCCAATGGTTACATTATTGTTATAGCGTTGGTCTGTGGTTGTGGTAATAATAGAATCTCCAAAAAATGACTGACCCTGTATAATCAAAGGGTTGATGTTCTCTGACAATGTAAGATCACCATTTACAGTTAGTGATTCTCCCGTTACTTCTCCCCCTATTATAATTGAAACTCCATCAACAGTTATCTCTCCTCCAAGAGTTTCTGGGAATGGTTGTTCACTGATATTTGGTCGATTACTGATAATAAAGCCTAAATCTAATATGTCACCCTCTATTTCTACTATTCCCGATGACACTGTACCATAAGATGCGATCGAACTTACTGTCACATCACCGTTAACCGAAGAAATAAAAATATCCCCGGCATCTGAGGCGAAGGAGGGCGGTAATTGACTGATTCCAGTGGTATTAATCACTCCATCAATAATAATATTTCCTTGAGCGGTAATAGAAATATTACCTGTGGGCTGTCCTGCTACTTGAGCGGTACTGACACCTAATTTAATATTGGATTGGTCATTATTTTCCCCTGTTATGATTACACTATCATTAGCATTTATTTCCACCGAAACGGGATTCTGTGCATCTTCTGCCACTTTAATTACTTGGGCAGTTAAATTGTTCGCCTCAATTACCGCATCTTGATTTAGAATTACAGGGTTATTGTAGGTTTGATCTCCCGTAGTGGTGACATTGCCATTTAATAAGGTTGTGCCTAAATTATCAGTAGTTAGACTATTTGCTGTTACTTGATTTAAAGATGTTGTGTCACTACTGTTAAGAATAACATCCCCTAATGATTGATTATTGCCTATGGCTTGATTGAACGTGGCATTATTACTGGTAACGGTTAAGTTATTGGTTTCTCCTGTTTCACTGTTTACTGTATTAGCAAAATTAACATTACTACCAGAAAGTGCGATCGCATCTCCTATTATTACCTGATTATTATAAGTTTGATTTCCTGTGGTGGTGACATCCCCATTTAATTGAGTTGTACCTAACTCGTTAGTAGTTAAACTATTAGCATTAACTTGATTAAAAGCACTTATTCCCGTGCTATTCGCCGTTAAATCCCCGACGTTAACTTCTTGATTTAAGGTAATATTTCCCCCCCCACTATTGAGAGTGAAATTATTAGTCGTACCATCAACCCCCCCAGAAAATTCAATATTTCCGTTATTCGTTGTCGTCAAAGTAACAGGAGAACCGAGAATGACATTTCCATTATAATTTTGATTATTAATCGTGGTTATATTTGCCCTTCCCAATACTTCTGCCAAATTAGGCACATTATTAACAATTAAGGGATTATCCGATAACGTAAAAATACCATTAGTGCTTAAGCTATCAGCAAAAATCGCCCCTTGCACATTTATATTCGTGCCTGTTAAAGTAACAAAGCCACCATTACTACTTGGTTGAGGAGGAAAACCATTACTAACAATGGGACCTAAGTTAAGATTATTACCAGTAACAGTGAACGCACCCGAAGAAGCTACTCCATAAGTGCTGATAGCTAAAGCGGTTACATCGCCATCACTATTAATATTGATACTTCCTGCTTGAGTCACAAAAGAATCAACATCCGCCGAGGTATTCAATGCCCCGGTAATGTTAATATTTCCTAGAGCATCAATGTTAATATTACCAGTAGGTAAACCACTACTTCTAGCGGTGCTAATGCCCAAAGGAATACCCGTCTCATTGGCTTCCCCTGTAATGGTAATATTATTTTGGGCATTGATAGTTAAAGAGGCTGGATTAGGTGCATCTTCTGAGGCTTTGATAACGATAGCGGTTAAATTATCAGTATTAATTACCGTATCTTGACGGAAAATAACCTCATCCCCATAAGTTTGAT
>CAYPDC010000120.1:0-11867 GCA_964409355.1 uncultured Cyanobacterium sp. | reverse complement strand
GCCCTTATGATTCAATTATCATAAGGGATTCAGAAGATAACGGTAAGGCATAGATCTTAACAAGATACCGCAAAAACCCCTTTTGAAAGTATAAAAAATGCGATCGAAAAAGAATACCCCGATATTATTTTATTAGTTTGTAAAGCGACAGACGTATATTCAGCAACAGAAACTGATTTAGATATTTGTGAATCTATTGTTAAGCAAATTCAAAAAAAACAAACATTACGAGAGTCTTTAAAAGAAGTCATTGCAACCTCAGCTTATGCAGAATATGAAGAAGGAGAAAACGGTTTAATTATTAGTGACGAAGATGATCGTTGGAATATTGATACACTAATAGAAGCCATGATGAAATATACTCCGAAGGAAAGACGGGGAAGTTTTGCTAGAATGGGGCATTTGCGAAAAACTCAGCGCACCATTGCCGAAACGGTAAAAACAGCTTGTGTTATTGTTTCTGGAGTCGTTTCCGCTACTCCTATACCGGGTGCTGCGGTGTCTTCAGCTGCCGTGATTCAAACGTTTATGATTATGTATATTGGTTGGCTAAGTGGACGTGCTTTTTCCGATGATACTGTTAAAGATTTTCTAGTGACGGCAGGAATAGGTGTCGGTGCAAATGCAGGAATGATTGGCATTGGCGATCTTGCTCTTATATTTCTACCCGGCTTTGGTAGTATAATTTCAGCAACCGCAGGTGCTAGTGCGACTCAAGGCATAGGAGACGCTGCGATCGCATACTTTCTCAAAGAAGATTAGTTAAATAGCATGAAAAAACATCCTAACAAAGAAATACAAAAAGTTATTGACTATGCTATTGCAAAAGGTTGGGAATTAGTTGAAACGGGAAATTCGGCTCATGCTTGGGGTAGGCTAAAATGTCCCCATTAAAAATTACTATAAAAATTCTATGAATACTTATAATTTCACCTTGATACTTTCTGAATCTAGTCAACAAATTGACAATTTAGAAGATTTATTATTTGAAGCAGGATGTGATGATGCTACTTTCTCATTTTCTAATGGTATTACTTATTTAGAGTTCCATCGAGATGGTGAGCAATTTTTCACAGTTTTCAATAGTGCTATTAAACAAGTAGAAAGTATTGATAATTTATCTGTTATTAAACATATAACTCAGGAGGATTTAGTTACAAAATAATGATCGAGCTTATCTAGGCTAGAATAGAAAAATATAAAGTAGTAATATGAGTGTTGAGGAATTAGTCAATATTTTAGATCCTAGTAATCCATTTTCTTTTTAACGATGTTTTTAGTTGTAGATCCCAATATCTTAATTGGTGAATTATGATGTTGATAGTTGGACTAAAGATTCTGATTTTATTGGTTGTGGAAGAGAATAGTAGGGTGGGCATTGCCCACCAATGACCACTAATAAATTTTAAAATTACTCTCCAAAATTATGATCAATAGAGCTAAAATCGGGAATTATTGCTTTATTTTTACCACAAACACAAGCCCATTGAGAAGAATAAACCCCTTTTTTTACCCATAAATTAAAACTAGAATATTGCCAAAAATGAGGACAAGAAACTAAATGATGTTTAACAGGATTATAATGAATATAGTTTAAATGTTGTTCAAAATCTTCTTCATTTCTAATATGATGATCCCAAAATCTTCTTTGCCAAATATTACTTTCTCTATGTTTGATTCTCGATCGATTAACCTCTTTAATAATATTATTTTCGTGTTTATAAGACTTAGTAAATAATGCTTTTAATCTGCCGACTCTTTTAGAATAATCGCCATTATGGGGTGGTAATTGCCATAAAAAATGAAGATGATCTGGTAAAATTACCGCACCTAATATATCAAAAGGCATTTCTGATTTGACGATCGCCGTTGCTTTTCTCAATAAGTCAACATTTTTTTCATCCCTAAAAATTGGTTGACGATCATAAGTGACGATCGTTAGAAATATAATACTTCCGTCTCGATAAAAACGCCGATATTCGGACATATTATTTAAGATTTATTGTGAGGTTTTGGTGGGCAATGCCCACCCTACTTTTATTGTCTAACAAAAAATGGACTTGTTGCTACAATTAATCCAGCACCAACGCTAACTATGCCATATTATGAGAATTGCTATATAACATAAAATATATTTTGTAGGTGGGGCATTGCCCAACAATTATTTTAAGTTAAACCCAACAATCATCTCAAATTAAGTTCATTGTCAATGTACGGTAAAATATAGCTTACATCGCATTTATAATAAATTCCATATTAATGCCTACATTAACTACTAAAAATACTAATTTTCCTTTAACCGCCGTTATTGGGCAACAAGCCATTAAAACAGCTTTACTACTCGCCGCTGTTGATCCTCAATTAGGAGGAGTTGCGATCGCAGGTAAACGGGGTACAGCTAAATCCGTCATGGCGAGGGGGATTCATGCCCTTTTACCTCCTATTGAAGTAATCAAAGATAGTCGTTTCAACTGTGATCCCGATAATCGGGAAGATTGGGATAGTGAAACTTTGGAAATGTATGGAAATACCCCCAGAGAGGAAATTCCTACGGAAGTAATACCTGCCCCTTTCCTACAAATCCCTTTAGGCACAACGGAAGATAGGCTTTTGGGTTCGGTGGATGTGGAAGAATCCGTTAAGCGTGGTGAACCCGTATTTCAGCCCGGATTGTTGGCACAGGCACACCGAGGAGTATTATATATAGATGAACTCAACCTGTTAGATGATCAAATCGCTAATCAACTGTTAAGCGTCTTAACCGATGGTAAAAACCAAATCGAACGGGAAGGCATCAGTTTTGCGCATCCATGCAAACCTTTACTCATTGCTACCTATAACCCCGAAGAAGGGGCATTGCGAGAACATTTATTAGATAGAGTTGCGATCGCACTTAGTGCTGATGGAGTATTGGCATTAGATGAAAGAGTCCAAGCGGTGGATCAAGTTATCGATTATGCCTCATCTCCTCAAAAATTCTTGCAACAATATGATGAGGATATGGACGCACTGAAAACTGAGATTATCCTAGCCAGAGAGTGGATTAAGGAAGTTAAAATCACTCAAGATCAAGTTAAATATTTAGTACAGGAAGCCATAAGAGGAGCGGTAGAAGGACATCGTGCCGAGATTTTTGCGGTTAGGGTAGCTATGGCAGCCGCAGCACTGGAAGGGCGCAATAACGTTAGTGCCGATGATTTGCGTAAAGCCGTTGAATTGGTGATTGTGCCTCGATCGACTATCATGCAAACACCACCAGATGATCAAATGCAACCTCCTCCTCCTCCCCCACCACCACAACCCCAAGATCAAGGAGAGGATGAAGGGGAAAATCAAGATCAAGATGATTCCCAAGAAGAAGAGGATAAAAAAGACAATGAAAATCAAGAACAAGATGACACTCCCCAAATTCCAGAGGAGTTCGTTTTTGATGTGGAAGGGGTAATTTTAGATCCCAGTGTGTTGTATTTTGCCCAACAGATGCAAAGACAGGGTAAATCGGGCGCTCGTAACCTCATTTTCACGGACGATCGAGGACGCTATATTAAGCCCATGATTCCCAAAGGGAAGGTAAGACGCATCGCCGTTGATGCCACTTTGAGGGCGGCTGCACCCTACCAAAAAAGTCGCAGGGAACGCAATCCTAATCGCCGTGTCATCGTGGAACAGGGAGATTTGAGGTCAAAACGCCTCGCTAGGAAAGCAGGGGCTTTAATCGTGTTTGTGGTGGATGCTTCGGGATCAATGGCACTTAATCGGATGCAGTCGGCAAAGGGTGCGGTAATGCGGTTATTAACGGAAGCCTACGAAAATCGAGATCAAGTAGCTTTAATTCCCTTCCGAGGTGAACAGGCGGACGTATTATTACCTCCTACTCGTTCCATTACTCTAGCCCGTACCCGTTTAGAAACCTTGCCTTGCGGTGGTGGTTCGCCCTTATCCCATGCTTTAACTCAGGCGGTTCATGTGGGGGTAAATGCGCAGATGTCGGGAGATATTGGACAGGTTGTCATTGTGGCAATTACGGACGGACGGGGGAATATTCCCTTAGCTCGATCGTTGGGTGAAACCCTAGAAGAAGGGGAAAAACCGGATATTAAGGCGGAATTGTTGGATATTGCCACAAAAATCCGTGCTATGGGCATGAAATTGTTGGTTATCGACACGGAGAAGAAGTTTGTTTCCACTGGCTTCGGTAAGGAGTTGGCAAAACAGGCAGGAGGTACTTACTATCAGTTACCAAAGGCTACAGATCAGGCGATCGCTAATATGGCAAAGGGTGCAATTAGTGAAATGAGATAGCTTTATCTCTTAAATGAAGTAATCGTTTAGGTGGATAAAATTTTTCCACCATTATTGTTATACTTTAATAAATAAATTATTTTTCTAAATTATGTCGTTTGAACAATTTATTAAGGATTTTTTTCAAATATTCAGTAACAGTAATTTTTTTGAAAATAAAAATTATTTGGAGTATATTGCAATTCCTCAAACTAACGATGAAGATAATATTGTCGATACCAAAATCATTTTACCTTTATTATCAGCTTTAGGTTATGAATCAGGAGATATTGCAAAAAATATTACCAATAGTGGCAAAGATCGATCACGCCCTGATTTTCAGGTATATTTAGGAAGTGAAAATATTCGCTGTTTTTTAGTAGAAGATAAAAATACTGCTTATGATATTACCCGCCCCGAGCCATTAATGCAATTAGTAGCTTATGCCCCTATGCGCGGTTATGATTCAGGTTTGATTTGTAATGGTCGTTTACTTTTAGGTTATGATTTAACAGATCAAAATTCACCCCAATTAATCTTAAGTTTAAACATCGAAGAAATTATTAAAACTTATTTGATTCATAATTTATCAGTATCAGCATTAACTAATCAACAATTTCAAGATTTAAAAGGTTTATATCGTCGTTTTCATCGCAATAATTTTGATGGTATTGAAAACTTAGTTATTGACTTAGGTAAACCAGAAGCAGAATGGTTAAATAAGACAATTTCTCTGGCGAATAATCCTAATTTTGATGAATTATTAATTCAAGATATAAAAAAAGCAATTAACTTTTTAGAAGAAGATGTACTCTATCAATTAGAAATATTTTTAAAAGAATATGAACAATTTATTAATTCTGAATATTATCCCAATGGTAAAGAGCGAAAAACTAATAATAATGGGCAAATAAACCTTTACTTGAATCAAGATGAAACTGCTTCTCAATTATTAGAAAGACTTAGAAAAGAAATTCTTAATTATTTACGAGCTTATGGAGTTTTACAAGTTGAAGATTATGCTTGGGCAACGGAAAAATTAATTAATTATACAGAAGATCCCAAAGGTACTTATCAAATCTTAGAGAAAGAATTTTTACAACGTTTACAAATAGCAGAGAATCAAAAAAAAGAACAAAATAAAAATGATAATATTTCTGATATTACCATTGTTCAACTAGATTTAATTCCTGATTTACCACAAGTAAAAAAACAAGAATTAGGTATCCAAAATAAAGTTACAACAAAAATAACTCATTTACATCCAAAATTAATTGATTTACTAAAAAAATATCAAGAAATAGTTTATCGATGGAGGGCTTGGGAAGCTGAAGAAAATTTAACCCATGCTCAAGCAATTAAAACTAGACAACATTTTATGTCTTGGACAAATTTAATTACTCAAACAGTTTTTCAAAACTCAGAAGAAACAGTCTTAGAAGTAGAATTTGCCCGTCAAACTGCTTATGTTTATGTAATTCGTTTACTAATGGTGCGAATTTGTGAGGATAAAAAATTAATTAGTCGTAAGTTTTCTAATGGTGGTTTTAAGTATTGGAAAGAAGAAGTTGAGCCGAGATATTTAGACTTAGCTAGAGGTATGTCGATGGATTACCTGTTAGAGTTATCTTATCGCTCCGCCCAGAGTGTTTATGCTCATTTTTTCAAAAGCTCGGACTTATTTAACTGGTATCGTATCAGTAGCAATATTTTAATTAGAGTGTTACATATTCTCAATCGCTTTAACTTACAAGAAATTGACAGCGATATTATCGGTATGGTTTACGGGCGCTATGTGGAAGAAGGAAAACACGAACAAGGACGTTATTTTACCCCTAAGCCAGTAGTTAACTATATTTTAGACCAAATGGGCTATACATCTGAGAATTTAGCCATTAGAGATAAAAAATTGCTAGATTTGGCAGGAGGCTCTGGTAGTTTTCTTGTCCACGCAGCACGACGTTTAATTAACTCTTATCGCTCGAAAAAAACGGGAGAAATTCCCATTGAATATGTACCTGTCATTATTGAAAAAGTCAAAAATTCTTTCTTTTGTCTCGATATTAATCCTTTTGCCTGTTATTTAGCGGAGACTAATTTATTAATTCAAGTAATAGATTTACTCAAAAGAGTCCAAGAAATTGACAAGTTAATTGATTGCAGTATTGATCGTTTTAATGTTTATAATACTGACTCATTATTTGTGCGTGATTTACAACAATTTAATACTCCTTTATTGAACCCTTTATATAGATTAGAATTGTCAATTATTGAGCAAATTAAGACTAAAACTGGTAGATTCAGTGATGGTTTTGATTTTGTTGTAGGTAATCCTCCTTATGTTCGTGCCGATGAACCCGGTGTCGAGGTTTATAGACAGACAATTGATGAACAAAAAAGGTTTAATACTTTATATGAAAAATGGGATTTATTTGTCCCTTTTGTTGAACTAGCGACTAAATTAGTGAAGGAAAACGGAAAAATTGGCTTAATCGTTTCACGTGGTATTCAAAGTAACAACTATGCTGAAATTTTAAGAAATTATATCGCTGATAATTTGACTATTTTACAAGTTGACTTTTTTAATAATGTTAAGATTTTTAGCGATGCAGTTGTTAATAATACTATCTTCTTTTTAGAAAATAAAGTTTTAGAAAATACTCATCAAACTCAAAGATTTTTACATTCTGATTCCTTTGATAATATTGAACAATTACCATCTTTAAACCAACAAGAATATAAGGCTAATGTATTTAGACAATTTGTCGTTAATCAAACATGGGAAAATACTATTGATTTAGAGGATATTTGTTATTGTACTAAAGCAATGGTTTTACATTCTGAAGATAAGGAATTTAAAAAGGATGATTTAATTAGTGATGCAGAAGATAATATCCATAGTAAAAAATATGTTGATGGAGAAAATATTATTAGAGAATTTGCCGTTAATAAAATTCGTTATCTTGAATGGAATACGGCAAGAGTTCCAAGCAAAATAAGTCGAGCGACAATTCCTGAATTATACGATTTTTCTAAGATTTTATTTGGTATGACATCATTTCCCACCTATGATCGTGGTAATAAAAAAGGAGATGGTTTTTATGTGCCTGATAGTGTCAGAATTTGTGTGAGATGGGATGATGTTTATAAGGTAAAACGTTTAAAATCTGAATCTCGACAAATGTATGAAATTTCTAAAAAACGTCAAAGATTATTAGGTGATGAAGCTGGAAAAAAAATCCAAATTTATGAATATGCTAAAAATAAAATTAATTTAGCTAAACAATTTGATTTAAGGTATATTATCGCAATTTTAGCTTCAACTTTTGGTAAGAGATTTTTATTGCTCAATAATCGAGATGAAAATATTATGACAACTAATACGCAAAATAACACTGCTAAAAGTAGAATTTATCCAGATGATTTAAAAGAGTTTCCCATTAAAAATATTTCTAAAGGAGAACAAAAACCTTATATTACTAAAGTTGATAAATTAGTTAAGTTAAATTGGGAAATTTATGAATATAATCAACAGGGACACGAAATAAAATTTAATTATAATCTTGAACCCACTATTAATATTGATTTCTTAGTAATATTTAATCAGTTAAATTTTGAATGTTGGGATTTTATTGATGCTGAAGATCAACTTTTTGAAATTGTGGGCGATCGCACCTTACCGATAACAAAAATAAAAGTTAAAGATAATCATATTGTCAATGGTAGAGATAAATTAATTTATACAGAAAGTGAATTAGTTTTACAATTTTTAAGCAAGTATTTACCTCAATTTGAAAAAAGAGGATTTAATTATATTAGTCTATTAAACATTGCTAAAATACCTAAAACAGATGATAGTTTAGCTTTATTATTTCAAGAATCTAATCAACTAGAAACACAAATTAAGAGTATAATTCAAAGTATCCGAGAAACTTATCAAGAGCTAGATCAAATGGTGAATAAATTATATTTAGACTAAAATTTTAAAGTTGATGTGGTTGGAGGTTCGATCGCTCTTATGAGGTAATGTTGATGTGGTTGGAGGTTCGATCGTACCTATGAAATAATGTTAATTTGGTTAAGAAGGTTCGATCGTACTTATGAAGTAATTTTGATATGGTTAGAGAGGTTCGATCGTCTAGTGGGGAGAGTTCGATCGTACCTGATCAGATATAATAAATCAAAATCAACATTATTTTAATCCAGATAAATCAAAATGATTGTTAAAGCAATATTAGAATGGGATGAAGAAGCACAATCTTATTCAGCTACCTGCCCTGAATTAAACTATATTTCTTCCTGTGGAGATACAAAAGAAGAAGCTATTGAAAACCTAAAAGATGCCATTCAGTTACTTTTAGAACCAATACCCGAAATTTCGTCCAATACTGACATTGATAATCGCATCGAAATCTTAGTTTAAAAAACAATTAAAAATGTCTTCTAAATCTCCTCGTTTAACATCTAAAGAAATCATTAAGCAACTAAAAAAGAGTGGTTTTATCGAAATTTCGCAAACGGGTTCTCATCTAAAATTATTCAATTATATTACTCAAAGAACAGCTATTGTACCTATTCATCAAGGAAAAATTATTCCTATTGGCACATTAAAAGCGATTGAAAAACAGTCTGGTATTAAGTTTAATTGAGTGAGATAGTTTAGGATTAATTTACGGTGTTGATATGGTTAAAAGTTCGATCGTACCTATGAAATAATGTTAATTTGGTTATGAGGTTCGAGCGTTTGGTGAGGAGTTCGATCGTTCTTTATCAGATATAATTAAATAGATTTAATCTAAATTAAAAACAATAATTGTCAATTATGATTAACAAAACGATAGATTTATCAGAAGAAAAAATCAAAGAATTATTAAAAGAAGTTTTAATAGAACTGATGGAAACGAAAAAAGATGATTTTCATGATCTTTTTTTAGAGGTTATAGAAGAAATTGGTTTAAAAAATGCGATTCAAGAAGGTAGAAAAAATGATTTTGTTGCAGAAGAAGATATATTTTTATTATTAGAAAATAATTAGATATGAAAGTAAAATTTGAATCAACTTTTGCTAAAGATTTACAAAAAATAAAAGATAAAAAACTATCTGAGCAAATAAAATCTGTGATCTTAGAATGTAAAAAAGTAGAATTCTTTAATCAAGTTAAAAATGTTAAAAAATTAACAGGATATAATAACTTTTACCGTATCAAAATCAGAGATTATAGAATAGGTTTAGAGATACAAGAAGATACTATTATTTTCACTAGATTTCTTCATCGCAAAGATATTTATAAATACTTTCCCTGATTATAAAGCTATAATTTAGAAGATTGCGATCGTACTATGAAATAATGTTAATTTGGTTAAGGAGGTTCGATGGTTTAGGGGAGTTCGATCGTGCTTTTTGCAGTAAAATTAGTTTGGAAGGGGATATTAAAGTTATCTCATTATTATTCGTAATAAGACGATAAAAAATCTTCTCTAGAAATATTAGCCTGAGTACAAATACTTCTGAGTGTCGATGCTTTAATTTTCTTATGATTGGGTAGAGTTAATGGTGTTGTCGTACCATTTTCATTTTCTCTAATCATAGCAATATGTTCTCTTTCTCTAACAATCTTAAAACCTAATTTTTCCAATGTTTTAATAACTTTACTTTTTGGTGCGTCAATGGGAAACTTTGCCATCTAAAAAGTTGCCTCCACAATTGAAGCATCTAAAACAGGTGATTCTATCTCTAAAACCGATATGCCAAAGGTTTCGATGTGAAAATTCAGAGCCGATTTAGCGTCATTGAGGGCTTCTTCACTGGTTTCGCCCTCTCCCACTACAACCCCTTGAATACCTAAAGGATAAGCAATATAACCATCATTATGCTTTTCAACTATAAATTTAATATTTTTCATAGGACATTATTAATTATTAATAATATTTTACCAATTCAGTATAACTAATTCAGTATTTTTGGATTGTATTTTTTTTGTCATTTTTCTAAAAGTCCCCAATCTCGATCGTATTTTGTTTCATGTTCGATCGTACCTATGAAATAATGTTAATTTAGTTAGGAGGTTCGATCATCTGGTAGGGAGGAGTTCGATCGTACCTATGAAATAATGTTAATTTGGTTAAGAGGTGCGATCGTCTAGTGGAGGGGAGTTTGATCGTACTATTGGAGATAAGATTAATTTGGGGTAAAGTATGATGAAAATTCCTAATTTCGATCGAGCCATCATTGAAGAATCTAAAATAGTAGATTATTTGTTGAATATCAATCACAAAAGGGGAGATTCAAAAGCAAAAATGTTGCTTAACTATGGTTATTCTCCCGATAATTGGCAACAATTAGAGTTAGATATTCGCAAGTTTCATCTCAATGCAGAAGTTTCTATAATCAAGGAAACATCCTATGGCATAAGATACGAAATAGTATCAGAAATACTTACTCCTATTCACAAGCCATTGTTGATGAAAAGTGTATGGCAAATTGACAAAGGTACGGAAATTCCTCGATTAATTACCATGATTCCTGAATAAAAATTGGAGGTTTTAAATATTATGAATTTTGCTTTTTATTCCGATGTAATTTTATTAAAAGATATAGTCGAAGATGGTTTATTTGCTGGTGATATTGGCACGGTGGTAGATATACATAATGTTAATGATTTGGAAACGGGTTACAGTGTGGAATTTTTTGATTTATTAGGCAATACAAGAGCCGTTGTAACTCTACCCATGAGTTATTTTCGTCAACCCACTAAGTCAGATATACCCACCATAAGACTTTTAGCAGAAGTTGCTTAATAAGTTCTATCGTACTTATGAAGTAATATTGATATGGTTAAGGGTTCGATCGTCTTTTGGGGAGGGGTTCGATCGTACCTGATAAGATATAATTAATTAAAATAGATTAGAGTCTTGAAAATTATGAATATAACCGATGTTCAATATGTCTCTGATGCTCAAGGTAAAAACGTTGCGGTAATAGTGCCGATCGAATTATGGCAGAAATTAACTACTAGGGATGATACTGATTACTTATTAAGCAGTGAAGCTATGAAAGAAAGATTATTAACTGCTAAAAATAGACAAACTGGAATATCTTTAGAGGAAGCCTGTGAGAGATTTGGAATTTGATACTTGTGGTTTTGAAGATTTGGCTTGGTGGGTAGAAAACGATCGTAAAAAAGCACTAAAAATTATTAAACTAATAAAAGAGATACAAAAAGAGCCTTTTCAAGGAACAGGAAAACCGGAACCATTAAAACATGATTTATCACCGATGTTGGTCAAGAAGAATTGATCAAGAACATCGTTTAGTTTATCAGGTTTTTGATCACAAAATAAGAATTTTAGCTTGTCGTTTTCATTATAAGTAAGTGAGATCGTTTTGGGGGGAGTTTGATCGTACCTGTGAAGTAATATTAATTTGGTTAAGAGGGTTTGATCGTTTGGTGGGGGGTTCGATCGTACTTTTTGCCGTAAAATTAATTTGGAAGAGTTTTTAATACCTTTTTTATCAACTATGAGAGAAATAATTTGGGAGCATCCCATTTTTGCAGATACACTATACCAGTAATTAAAAGAGTAAT
>CAYPDC010000119.1:0-12071 GCA_964409355.1 uncultured Cyanobacterium sp. | reverse complement strand
TTTTCGCCCCTAACGCCCTAAAGGGCGGGGCTTTAGACCCACAGATTTTTGGTAAGAAATACTTTTACCTTTGACTATTAACATAAATTTCCCACATTTGCTCATAAGCCTTTTCCATTTCCCTCGCAAACTGTTTTGCATTCCACAGAGGAGATGTTTTTTTCGACTCTTTTAACTTCCAATATACTTTTTTTCTTAACTCCTCATCCATGCCAAACCTTACTCCCCATTCAATATATTCCTCATCACTCCATGCAATACCTTCTTCAATGCCTAAATTAGTCAGAAAAGTATAACCTTGACGAGCGTGAAATTGCTCACCAACTCTAGTAACTAAGGGAATATTTAACCATAAAGCATCTAAAGTTGTAGTCGCTCCATTAAAAGGATAAGTGTCTAACACCACATCCCCTAAAGCTAAATTACCACGATAGGTATTAACAGGCATAAAGGGTAAAACTTTAATTCTTTCGGGATTAACCCCCTCTTCTTCGGCAATTTGAGCAAATAATTTTGTAACATTACTTCTCATTACCTCATTTGTACCCCCAGAAACAAGAAAATAACTATTAGGTACTTGTTGTAAAATTTTCATCTGTAAACGAATATTGTCAGGATGTCTTTTTAATCCCGTTTGCAGACTTAAATATATCATTGCATTTTCTGGAATGTTTAAATCTTCTTTTCTCAGAGAAGGAGAGTCTATTTCAAAACCATCGACGGCTAAATAAGTATGAGGTAAACGCCACAATTTTTCTTGATAGTATGTTTGTGCATTGTCAGGTAAAATATGGGGATCAACCACAAAATAATCAATAGCTGGTATTCCCGTTGAGTCTAAACCTAGCCAACTAACTTGTATAGGTGCTGGTTTTAATGCCATAACTGCCTGAGTTGTGTTACTTGTAAAACAATCTAAATCCACTAATATATCAATTTCATCTTGTTTAATAGCGGGGATTATTTGACCGACATCTCTAGGTAAATGAGTACACTTTTTCACATCATTACTAAACCATTTTTCTGTTACTTCATCCTTTGGGTTGCCAATTAAATAAGTATAAATTTCAAATTTACTTCGATCAAGATGGAAGATTAACCAACGACTTAAAATCCCTACACAGTGATTTCTTAATGTATATCCGATGTAACCAATTTTTATTTTTTGCTTCTGAGTATTTCCCTTAAAAGAGTGGCAAGATAGCAGTTGTTGATGTTGCTTTTGCAAAAACTGTTGTTGCAAAGAGGATAAATTATTAATTATTTCCCTATCCTTCAGAGGTTTATCTCGGAAATATAATAAATAATGGCTCATAAATGCCAATGCTTCATAAATATGCCCCTGTGTCAATTCTTCTGGATGTCTTGATACCATAGACAATGATTGAATATACTGATCTACTAATTCCTGTTGATTAACCCAATCTCCCACCGTGAGCATCCAATAAATTAACATATAATAGCCATAGGCTTTTTCCCCTAATGTTTGACTATTTTCCACAAATTTTCTACCGATACTTTCTCCTTTTTCTAAATAATTGCTCGACATACCGACATATTCGACATAAGCCGATAAACAATACCAAAAAGTCTCTTTTAGTAAACCTAAGTCATGAGGCAAATATTGAAGACAAATTAAGGCTAAATCAGCACTATAATGGGGATATTTTTTCTGATAACTAATCAAACGAGCTTTTGTTAAAACTAGATTTAAAAAATCTTGATCACCATCTTGATTATCTAAAATAGCATTCGTTAAACCAGTGTTGATCAAAAAGGGAAAATCTAAAATTTGTCCAAATACTCTATATAATATCTCTTTATTAATTTCTTGTTTTTTTGTTTTCTTAATTAATTCTAGTACCTTTATTTCTTCCAGATACGCATTATTAACAAGATTTAATTTAATTCTCGATTCAATCATTAATAATGAATTATCTATATTCTCAGGAGATATTTCTTCTATTAATTGTCTTAAATCATAACTAATTTGATAATTTTCCTGCTTAAATTGTCTATGTGCCTCTCTATCTAAAATAATAGTTAATTGATGTAATAAATTATGGTTTTCTTGATGAAAAATTAAAAACCATGCCGTTTGTGCCTCTGCTTCATTGCCAGATAAAAAATAGGCTAGTCCAAGATATGATAAATAATCTAAATTTTCCTCTAACTCTAACTGAGTTTCTAAGTAATTAATTAATTCTTGATATTGATTATTGGTGAGTAAGTATTCTATTTTTTCTTGTACATTCATGATTGATAATAATGGGGAAATTTAATTTTAAATTGTCGCACTTGTAAAGGGTTAGTAATGAGGGCTTTAGCCCTTATCTGTCAATAATTTAAAACCCCTAAAGGGGCAACTACAAACTTTTGTTTATTTAGGTGATTTCTAAGAATAAATATACCTGCTATATCCCCCCTAACCCCCCTTAATAAACCAGGATTTTTCCAAAGTCGGGGCAAAATTGCATTTTGTCAGTTCAATTTATTGAACGTTTATTATTAGCTTTGTCAATTTATTGCAAAGCGAGTCATGGATTAGAACCCTTATCCCACAATGAAATGAATTTCATTGCTAATAGAGATCGTTAAATAAATTTAACTCCATTTCGATGAAAAATATAACGGTTTTTAATAATATAGCGTTTATATGAATACTGAGATACACTTATTTCCCAAGGGCAATAGGTTTCAAAACTCTACCCGTACCTCATAACTGTGGGAAACGGTATAATTGATTTTCTAATGATAAAAAACATCTAGATTTCCTATCAATTATAGTTTTTATAGCAATCAGGAATCAGTCATGAGAACATAATACTATCTGCCCTCACCCCCAACCCCTCTCCCAGAGGGCGAGGGGAGAATCGTTTTCCATTAAAATCTCACAAATCATTCCTGATTGCTATAGTTAAACAAAATTTGGAGAATGAAACAGCCCTGCCCTTAATAAAGAGGGAATTATAAAGAAAATGGGTAAATTCTTCTCGGAAACCGTCTTAGTTTAATTTTCCTCTGGTACTTTTACTGAAATTCTATCTTCTGTAATGGTGATTTTTCCTCCTAATTCTTCAATATTTTTTAAGGCTAAGTTTCGTACCACATCCTCCCTTGCATTACTAAAAATCATAAACCATGAGCCGATTCTGGCATTACGACTGTCAGGATTTTTTGCTAAAAACTCTGCCATTTCTTCCAATCTTTGGGCAATAACCATACTATCTTCCGTATTTTGTTCTCTAGCCCATTTTGCACCAGTTTGAAAAGATTGTTTCGCCTTTTGTGTTTCTCCTAAGAATAATAATTCATTTGTCCCTTTATAAGTCCATAATTGATAAGCTAAAGGATAGGCAGGGGATAAATAATTTAAACCGTAATTAAGTAAGTCCACACTTACATCTGGACGACCTGCAAATAATGTGGTGGCTGTATCTAGGTATAAATAGGAATTAACAAAACGAGGATCTTTTTTTACCACTGCTTGAAAATATTGTGGTAATAATTCATATCCTGTAACTTGACGAGCTTCTACGTCTCCATAATACTGGATAAAATCCAAAAATGCCCAGTTTGAAACCAAATTATCGAATCCCAATCTCGGCATCTTGATTAATAAATCTAATTTTGTTTTTCTAAGGTCATTTTCTCGAACATAATCAGCAGATGTTAACTGATCATTCTGTCCTAACAATGATTTTTGCAGAACAATAATTAAAATCATTGATGGGCAAATTATCAATAAGTTAACAATATTTTGACGAAAAAACTGTTTAATCATGATAATTAAAATAAACGCTCACTATTGGCAGGACAAGTATTGGTGTCAATGGGAGGATCTATTTTATCTATGGAATCAAAAGAGCGACAGATAATACCAGTATATAATCCTAAACCATCAAAATATGTTCCCCCAGAAAAAGCCCTTGTACCATCTTTGAAAAATTCATTATTGGTGATATTAACAGTAGAGGATGATTGATCTCCTGTAATACTTAACTCATCTATATAGTTATTACTTAATGAAATTCCTAACATGGTTAAGGTGTCTGTATAGGTAGCCCCTTGTGCAAAGGTTTGATTCTCGAAATGATAACCCTGTTGGGCTCTACGAACTGTTCCTATGACGTTCTGAAATTCTAATTCCCTCGCTTTTCCTGTTTGTCTTAGGAAATTGGGAATAGCAATAGCCGCTAGTATGCCCACAATAATTGTCACTACAAGTAGTTCAATGAGAGTGAATCCTTGATATTTAGAAAATTTTTTTTTTATTTTCTCTCAAAAGATATGATAAATAAATAGGCTTATTCATATTTTTATTTAATTCATCGAATAAAAGTTTACACTAAAGGTAAAAAAATAAGGAGAAAAAAACCACGATTTTCCTCTCCTCAATATTTGGATAATTCTCTCTTCAAGACTCAAAGAACAACCAACACTAATTATCTGATAAGAACAGAACCAGTAGGTGCGGTGGAAGAGTTAGACGGAGCGCCGATAGCAGAGGTAATAGCGTTACTTTGGAAAAGAGCTTGAGTATAAGCACCAGTACCGGTGGCAAATTCAATGACACCAGCATAGGCACGAGTACCGTCTTTAGGAGCATTAGAATTTTCAGTGATCACAGTAGCTAAAGTGTTAGAACCACCACCAGCAATGACTAAATCAGTCATGTATTCCTTAGGAATAACGATGCCTAAGTTACCTTCAGTATCAGCAAATTCCTGACGTTCAAAATGATAGGATTGTTGAGAGCGGTTTACAGTACCTACTGCATTTTTCAATTCGGATTCTCTAGCTTTACCAACTTGTCCTAATAAGTTAGGTAATGCAACAGCGGCGAGTACACCGATAATGATTACAACGACTAATAATTCAATTAAGGTAAAACCTTCGTTATTAGCTTTTTTGTTGCGGAGGTAGGATAAGTATTTTAAGGTTACTTCGGGTTTCATTTTTTTTCTCCTGTGAGGATTAATGTAAATGTTTTTTTCTCTTGATTTCAACTTACCCAAGTCTGATCAAAAACCTATCACCTGATCAAAAATTTTTTTTCCCTCACCCCCAACCCCTCTCCCAAAAGGCGAGGGGAGTGAGATCGTATGTTGGAATCAGGATAAATAGTTAAGGCAAAATCAAGTTCAATTTATTGAACGCTCACTATTAGCAATGAAATTCATTTCATTGTGGGTGCGATCGCCCCGTCATAAACCGCTTTGCCAATTTATTGGCAAAGCTAATAGCTAAAATCTGCTAAAGCGATTAAATAAAATAGACATTTCCAATAATTCCTTAAATAAGGGAGGAATTTGGTGTTGGGGAGGCGCGAACGTTTTTTTGATAAGAGGGTGCGATCGGTTTTAGATGTGGGGAAGGGTGCGATCACAGTTTTTGAAAGAGAGGAGGTGCGATCGTGTTATGGAGATTGCTTCGTGCCTCGCAATGATAGGGGAAGGTGCGATCGAACTTTGAGAGGTGGGGAAGGGTGCGATCGCATTTTTTGTCTGTAGGGGTTGAACAGTGTTCAACCCAAAATAAAGCATCGCCTTTATGATTGAGAGGCTTTAATGACATCCTCAAGGGGTAGATTCAAACGAGTGGCAATTTCTTCTACAGTCATACCTAACTGCCTTAAAAGAGGCACAGTTTCTAGTTTGCCTTCTAGTTTTCCTTCTAGTTTTCCTTCTAGTTTCCCTTGTCTTTCGACTTCCGCCATTTTATCTCGGTATATTTGTCTTAAGCTCATAATTAATGTGTCATCCTCCGTGATTAATCCTTGTTTTTGTCTTTTTTTGGTTTCCAGTTTATCCAACAATCCATAGACTAATTCTAATACATTCTCTCGATAAGGATTATTAAGGGGTAATGCTTTTAATTCTTCGATCGCATCTATCTGGGTTGTACCTTTACCTAAGATTCTTAACCATAAGGTATTTTTATTCTTCGGCAATTGATGGATAGCAACAATACCTGTAGAGAATATTTCTGCAACAAAATACACTCCTTTTTCCCAATTTTGTTCGGGGTCGGCTGTAGTTCGTAGTTCATGGTTCGTAGTTCATAGTTCACGGGTTTTGTGGGAGTAAACATAACGTCAACTTCTCTTTTTTCACTCATCACATCCACCGAGGGGGTGACAATACCATATTCTTGGCATAATTCTGGTAGATATTCTTTAGCAAATTCATCGTGAGGAAACTGAGACATTATTGAAATGAAATTAGCTTGTTTTATTCTATCAGAACCGCTCTTGAGAAGATGAAAGAAGGAGTGCGATCGTGTTTAGGGGAAGGTGCGATCGCATTTTTTTTCTGTAGGGGTTGAACATTAGTTTAACCCAAAATAAAGCATAACTTTTATGATTGAGAGGCTTTAATGACATCCTCAAGGGGTAGATTCAAACGAGTGGCAATTTCTTCTACAGTCATACCTAACTGCCTTAAAAGAGGCACAGTTTCCAGTTTATCCAACAATCCATAGACTAATTCTAATACATTCTCTCGATAAGGATTATTAAGAGGTAATGCTTTTAATTCTTCGATCGCATCTATCTAGGTTTTACTTTTACCTAAGATTCTTAACCATAAGGTATTTTTATTCTTCGGTAATTGATGGATAGCAACAATACCCGTAGAGAATATTTCTGCTACAAAATATACTCCTTTTTCCCAATTTTGTTCAGGATCGGCTTTAAACAAAGTGCAAGATGTGAGTATTACTCCCCCTAACCAGTCAATTTTTGAGTATGGGAAAATCTTTGTTAAGTTTAATCACACGTTTTTCTCTGAAAAATGTTAGAATACCCTTAAATTTTAAGTAAAAACCCCTATTTTTAAGATAAATTTATATGTTACTTAGTAAATTTGACAGTATTGGAGAGAAGACTATTAATAAAATAGCGGAAATGGCTTTTAAAACTCAAATTAAATCCGCACAACACTTAAGTGTACAGGTAAAGACGAATCCTCAACAACTAGCCAAAGGTGTTTTAGAGTCATTAGACATTGATGGTAATGGTTTAATGATGAGTGAGAATCTGCCTCTGGAAAAAATGCGCATCACCCTTAATCATATTGCCGTTAGCCCTTTTAAGGCGTTAATGGGTAATGTGGAATTAACCCAACCCAGTCGAGGCAAAGCCCATATTATTCTAAATGAAAAAGATATTGAAACTACCTTAAATATTCATAACCTCAATCGTCAATTACAACCGTCTTCCTCTGAGTTAAATTTATTTTTTCAAAGGATTGATTGTCGCATTTTATCTGATGGTAGAATTGCTATTAAGGCTAAATTAAAAGTATTAAAAACTCATAAAATAGAAAGTATCTGTCTTATCATAAAACCTCGTTTTTGTCAAGTAAAAAAAGGGATTATTTTGGATGAATTTGCTTGTACTCAAGGGGAATCTGATTCGGCAAAAGTGGTTAAAATCTTATTAGAAGAAGTTAGTAAAGTTTTCAATTTACAAAGGTTATTAATAGACGGTATTTATTTACAGGTGGATCAATTTAGCACCTCTGAGGGTAAACTTAATTTATTGGCAAATGCAGGAATTACCCATCTACCGAAATAAATTAATAATTAATAATTAATAGTGAATAATTAATAGTGAATAATCAATATTTATTATTTTACCTGACACCTGACACATTTCGACTTCGCTCAATGCACCGCCTGACACCTTTTTTAACTAATAATTTACATATAATATAAAAAGTGAATTTTATTGTCGAATCCAAAATCAAAATAACAGAAGATTTATCTTTGTCACCGATGGGGTGCGGAACTTGGGCTTGGGGAAATCGCTTCCTCTGGGGTTATCATCCGCAAATGGATAATCAATTACAGCAAACTTTTAATTTATTAGTATCTCAAGGGGTGACTTGGTTTGATACAGGGGATTCTTATGGTACAGGTAAACTAAATGGGCGTAGTGAGACTTTATTGGGTAAGTTTAGTGGAGAATATCGAGGAGATCATCAATCAGAAATTACGATCGCATCTAAATTGGCAGTATATCCTTGGCGTTTAACACCTGAATCCATGATTAATGCCTGTGCAAAATCTGCTCAAAGATTAGGGCGCAATGTTGACTTAGTACAATTGCATTGGTCTCCTGCGAAATATCTGCCTTGGCAAGAAAAACCCTTATTAGAGGGGTTGGCAAAACTATCTCAACAAGGATTAGTCAAGGGAGTTGGTTTATCCAATTATGGGGCAAAAAATTTGCTCAGGGCATATCAGTTTTTGCAAGAAAGAGGGGTAAAAGTTAATACTTTACAAGTGCAATATTCTCTCCTTTCTACTTATCCCTTTGTTAAATTAGGCTTAAAAGAATTATGTCAGGAGTTAGATATTAAAATTATCGCTTATAGTCCTTTAACATTGGGGCTTTTAACGGGAAAATACCGAGATTTCAATAGTTTACCCTCTGGCGCTCGTCGTGGCTTGTTTAAACAACTTCTACCTGCCATTAAACCCCTCTTACTTACCCTAGAGGCGATCGCATCTGATAACGGTAAAACAATGGCACAAACGGCGATTAACTGGTGTATCTGTCAAGGCACAATCCCTATACCGGGGGCAAAAAATCCTCATCAGGCAAAAGAGAATTTAGGCGCATTAGGGTGGCGTTTATCTCAAGGAGAGGTAGAGGAATTAGAAAAAGTGGCACTAGGTTTAAATAAGCAAATGATTCAAAATATCTTTCAAACTTCATAATCTTCAACAACACCGAGAGATTAAGTTACAATCAAGATTAATAAATAGCAAAAATTGATTGAGATAAACTGAATGATACCTACCGTAATTGAAACATCTGGACGTGGAGAAAGAGCATTTGATATATATTCACGCCTATTAAGAGAAAGAATTGTTTTTCTCGGACAACAAGTTACAGACGAGTTGGCTAATTCTTTAGTAGCACAACTGTTGTTGTTAGAAGCAGAAGATCCCGAAAAAGACATTTATCTTTATATCAACTCCCCCGGTGGTTCAGTTTCCGCAGGATTAGGTATTTTTGATACCATGAACCAAATTAAACCGGATGTTTGTACTATTTGCGTTGGTTTAGCCGCTAGTATGGGGGCATTTTTATTAAGTGCAGGTGCGAAGGGAAAAAGAATGAGTTTACCTAACTCTCGCATCATGATTCACCAACCTTTAGGGGGTGCGCAAGGACAAGCTACGGATATTGAAATTCAAGCAAAAGAAATTCTTTATCTCAAAAAACAATTAAATCATTATATGGCTTCTCATACTGGACAACCTTTAGACAAAATTGAAGAAGACACCGAAAGAGACTTTTTCATGTCAGCCGAAGAAGCTAGAGACTATGGTTTAATCGATCGCGTCGTCATCCGCAGTGAGATTAAGTAGGGGAATAGGGAGTAATGAGTAGGTAGGGGTTGAATATATTCAACCCTTACGGAGTTGGGAGTTGGGAATATTTAGTTCGTAGTTCGTAGTTCATTCAAGGTTATCCAATCGAATACGGGGATCAACTATCGTTAATAATATATCAGCGATAAGATTCCCGATAATTAACATAGTCGCACCCATCATTAAACTTGCCATCACTAAGTATAAATCTTGGGCTTGTACTGCTTGTAAAATCAATCGTCCTAAACCGGGCCAGTTAAAGAAATATTCTGCAATAAATGAGCCACTAAGTAAACTAGCAAACTCAAACCCTAAAAGAGTTATTAACGGGTTAATGGCATTGCGTAAAGCATGAACGTAAATTACCTTATTTTCAGGTAATCCTTTTGCCCTTGCAGTTTGAATATAATCTTGCCTCAATACATCTAATAATTGTCCTCTAGTGAGTCTTTGTAATCCTGCGAAACTCGTAATACTTAGTGCTATGGTTGGTAAAATTGTATGCCATGCTATATCGATGATTTTTCCCCCAGTGGATAATTGATCGTGATTAATACTCGTCATGCCGCCAACGGGAAACAAAGGAGACAGTTTTTGTGCCAAAATTAGTAACAATAAGGCGGTAATGAAACTGGGGAATCCTTGTCCAAAGTAGCTGATTACCCTTAAGATTCGATCGGTGATGGTGTTTTGCTTTACCGCACTAATTATCCCTAACGGAAGCGCGATCGCCCATGTAATAATAATAGAAGAAAAGGCAAGGAGTAAAGTGGCAGGAATACGCTCTAAAATAAGACTAGAAACCGATCGAGAATAAACAAAACTCTCTCCAAAATCAAAACGGGTAATAACTTGCTTAAACCATAGCCAATACTGCTCAAAAGCCGATTTATCCAAGCCAAAACGAATTTTTAATTCCTCAATGGTTTCTTGAGATATAGTGGGATTTTGTCGGAGATTATCTAAATAATCCCCCGGTGCGAGTTGAATGATCGCAAAACTTAGTATCGAGGCTAACAATAACGTTAATAATCCTTGTAATAATCTTTTAATAATATAAAACATCTTTGTTTATTGATGATTGGAGTAAATCTATGATCAAAGTTTTCGTTTATGGCACATTAAAACCCTCTGGAAAATACTATAAGATTTATTGTCAAGGAAAAACCATTGAGGAGACGAAATGTTGGGCAAAAGGTAAGTTATTTGATTTACCCTTCGGCTATCCGGGTATGACGGAGGGGGATGAAAAAGTCTATGGTTATTTGCTTTCTTTCCCCTCTCACAAAGAGTTAAATAATCTTGATAAATTGGAAGGTTATACGGGTATTGAAAATTCTCCCTTAAATGAATACGAGAGGAGGAAAATCGTGGTTTATAACGATGATAATAAGCCCATAGATGATGTTTGGTGTTATTTTATGAAAGAAGATAAGATCAAAGAATTAAATGGTGTTTTTTTGCCCTCTGGATGGTGGGATGAACAAAACACCATAGCATAAACTCCTCAGAAAGTAGGGCTGTTTCATTTTCGAGAAAGAAAAAAGAGGGAGAGAGGGGGGGAGGGGGAGATTTTTTCTAATAATTGATTAATTATAGCAATTTCTACCGTCCTTATGAGCTACGATCAAATCCTTATCTAAATATTATTGATTAATATTTCTTCATTTTTTTTCAGGGCATTTTTATTGTTAAATAAGCTATAAGTAGCAGTCATGTTAGAAGCATCTATTAATTTTACAACGGCTTCTATCTGGTCAAAATTGGGCATCTTTGTTAGATTTTGGGCTAAAAATTCCTTCACTATTCTACGTTGAAAATTTAGGCTTAATTCCCTTAGTAAAGGACATTTTAAGCTATTATTTTCTTGGTTATAAACTCTTTGATAAATCTTGTCTGTTTCTTGTTTTAAGTATTCTAAATCACCCCTTAAGATTTCTGCTGTCTGTGCTAAATGTTTTTCAATATTGGCATTAAATTCTGTTTGTAAATAGGGGATTAAATCCAAACGAATACGGTTACGGGCAAATTTACGCTCTTGATTATATTTGTCTTCCCATACTGGTAATTGCCATTTTTGGCAAAATTCCCCTGTTTCTAGCCTCGTAAAGTCTAGTAAAGGACGCACTAAGGTTAGATTATCATTGATTTTTCTTGTCCAATTTAAAGCGGTTAAACCCTCAATTCCTGAACCTCTGATTAAATTATAGATCAATGTCTCGGCTCGATCGCTCCTTGTATGTCCTGTCAAGAGATAATTAAACTGATATTCTGTGGCAATGTCGATTAAACCTTGATAACGATATTTTCTCGCCTCCCCCTCACTTTCTCTAATTTTTGTTGGCGCTTGGGATAAATAAAAAGTAACTCCCCAATCATTACAAATATTTGCAAGATGATCACTCAAACCTCGATCGCACTCCCACTGATGATCAAAATGCGCGATCGCAACTTCCCAAGACCATTTAGGCTGTAAATCCAAGCATAACCGAGCTAAACAGAGAGAATCCTGTCCACCAGACACGGCAATTAAAATTTTACTAGATTTAGGTAATAAATCCCTATCTTTTAACAATTGATGCAACCTAGCATGATCTAAACTCCAAACAGATTTGCCCATAAAATAGAATAAGGTGATTTCTAATAATAAATATACCTGCATGATCCCCCCTAACCCCCCAAAA
>CAYPDC010000118.1:0-12107 GCA_964409355.1 uncultured Cyanobacterium sp. | reverse complement strand
TTATTGATTTTATTGTTTTTCAGCACCTTGATTGATTAATCAATCTTAAAAAAAAACCCTGAAACCTGCAACCCGACACCTGAAACCTACCTAAATCAACAATTCTTATATCGAACTGAGGTTAAATGTGGAGGATGAGAGATTAACCTTTGGTTTCACCACTAACAAAACAACCAAATTCACGACTGCAATTAGCACGATAACGAAGTGAGTTAAAGTATCCATGTCATCAAACGACGATCAAGACACTGATGATTTAAAACACTCAACTCAATTTCTGCCATATTTAACCAGCTACCATGTTTGAGAGTATAATGAAATTCCAGTTTATCTACCAAATATTTCATCTGTTGAGCATAGTCCATGGCTGTTCTGTGTTTTGTTACTTCTAAATTAATATCGTAGAATTGGGATCTTCGTGGTATGTTAAATAGTATAAAGTTATTTTAATTATCTTATTGAAAACCATGAACTTTGAAATACCAGAAGCAGTGAAAACTTGGTCTCAATTTGGACATCCCGTCTTAATGTGGGTGTTATTTGCTACGGCAATATATGCCTTATACTTAGGCATCAAAGCAAAAAAAACCCGTCAAGCCAGTAAAGAAGAAAGAAAAGAATTAATCAAAGGCAACTTTGCTAATCGTCATCACCAAGTCGGTTCAATTTTTATGGCATTGGTGGTATTAGGCACAGTAGGCGGTATGGCTGTGACTTATATTAACAATGGTAAATTATTTGTGGGACCCCACTTACTCGCAGGTTTAGGTATGATGAGCATGGTTGCTATTTCTGCCTCTCTTGTGCCTTATATGCAGAAAGGTAACGATTTCGCTAGATTTACCCATGTTGGCTTGAATATGAGTATGTTATTAATTTTTGGTTGGCAAGCGCTTACTGGTGTGCAAATTGTCCAAAAAATTATCAACAATCTCTAATTAGACGTAGCTTGGGTTAACTAAGTGTAACAAAATAAAATATACTTGATTTCTGATGACAAAGCGTAACACCAAATAATTAAATGTAGGTTGGGTTAACGAAGTGTAACCCAACACTTTTGAAAACATAATTAAATAATTAATTCTTAATCAAAAAAATGACATAAAATAAATGATTGATACTGAGAGAGAAAAAATATATTGGTTAGCTTGGTCAAAAATCAAAGGTATTGGAGCGGTAACTTTAAAAAGAATTTATGATCATTTCTCCAGTGTTGAGACAGCTTGGATGGTAAATGAACCAGAATTGTTAAAAATAGAGGGTATAGGCAGAAAATTAGTAAATAATATTAAAGAAGAAAAAAGTAAAATAAATCCAGAAAAACTATACATAAAACATCGAGAAAAAAATCCTCAATTCTTCACTCCATCTGAGCAAGAATATCCCCAATTATTATTAGAAATACCTAGCCCTCCTCCCGTTTTATATTATCAAGGAAAAATCGATATTTCCGAACATCAAGGCTTAACTCCTCTCATTGGTATTGTCGGTACAAGAAAACCTACCGAACACGGCAAAAGATGGACGTATAATATTAGCAAAGCCTTGGCACAAAGTGGCTTTACCGTTGTCTCAGGATTAGCAGAAGGGATAGATACGATCGCGCATCGTGGTTGTTTAGATGGAGGGGGAAGGACGATCGCAGTTTTAGGAAATGGACTTGATAGAGTATATCCTAGCAATAATAAGCAATTAATGGCGGAAATAGCAGAAAAAGGACTAATTTTGACAGAATATGAATATGGAAGTCTTCCTGAAAGAGGTAATTTTCCTGCCCGAAATCGCATTGTTGCAGGTTTATGTCGTGCTGTATTGGTGATGGAAGCACCTGAAAAATCGGGGGCGTTAATCACTGCTAATTTTACTAATGACTTCAATCGAGATGTTTACACTTTACCCGATAGTCCCGATAATTTTCAAGCAAGGGGTTGTCTGCGTTTAATTCATAATGGCGCACAAATTATTATTAGTGAACAGGAATTATTATCTAGTTTAGGGGCAATTCCCGACTTAAATTCTCCTCAACAGTTATCCCTCTTTACGGATACTCCTTCTTCTCCTCCTCCTTTCCCCGAAATCCCTAAACCTGATTTATCACCTCCTTTAAGTATTGTCTATGGTGCGATCGCATCTTCTCCTACTCCCTTTGATGTCATTGTTAACGAGTCGAATTTAACCCCGGCGGAGGTATCAGGGATTTTATTACAGTTAGAGTTAGAAGAATTAGTCACCCAGTTACCCGGGATGATGTATCAAAAGAGTGAATAGTGAATAGTGAATAGTTTATAGTTTATAGTTTATGGTTGATAGTTTATAGTTCGTAGTTCTAAATTCCCCAATTATCTACATCTCTTTATATTTAGAATCGGAAAAGGAACGAATATGACACAATAAAGGTAATTTAATCTGAGAATAGAAGATATACTTGAAAGGGAGCGAATTTTGTGACTACAGCGACATTAGAAACAACTAAAACAGGTTTTAGTCAAGATACTTTTAACCAATATGTAATGAATACCTACGGGCGTTTTCCCGTGGCGATCGAAAAAGGAGAAGGTTGTAAACTATGGGATACCGAAGGTAAGGAATATCTTGATTTTGTGGCTGGTATTGCAACTTGTACACTAGGACACGCACATCCTGCTTTAATTGAGGCGGTGACAGCACAAATCCAAAAGTTACACCACGTATCTAACTTGTATTATGTACCTGAACAGGGGGAGTTAGCCAAGTGGATAGTTGAGCATTCTTGTGCAGATAAAGTCTTTTTCTGTAATTCGGGTGCAGAAGCCAATGAGGGCGCCATTAAATTGGTGCGTAAATATGCCCATACGGTTTTAGAATTTTTAGAACAGCCTGTGATTCTCACGGCTAAATCCAGTTTTCATGGACGTACTCTTGCAACAATTACGGCTACTGGACAACCTAAATATCAAAAGCATTTCGAGCCTTTAGTGCCGGGGTTTGAATATGTACCTTATAATGACATTACCGCCATTGAAGAAGCTATTACCAATATCGATGAGGGCGATCGCCGTGTAGCTGCTATCATGATTGAGCCTCTACAAGGAGAAGGAGGAGTTCGTCCCGGTAACTTGGAATATTTCTTGAGATTGAGAAAAATCTGCGATGATACAGGTATTTTATTAGTTTTTGACGAAGTGCAAACTGGTGTCGGTAGAACTGGTAAAATGTGGGGTTATGAGAATCTAGGTATTGAGCCTGATATTTTCACCAGCGCTAAAGGTTTAGCCGGGGGTATTCCCATCGGTGCCATGATGTGCAAGGCTTCCTGTGACGTTTTTGAGCCGGGTAATCACGCTAGTACATTCGGTGGTAATCCCTTCGCTTGTGCCTCCGCTTTAGCGGTTTTACAAACCATTGAGAAAGATAGCTTATTACAAAATGTCCAAGCAAGAGGAGAACAGTTACGCACCCGTTTAAGAGCGATCGCCCAGAAAAATCCTGATCTATTTGTAGAGGTAAGGGGTTGGGGATTAATTAACGGTATGGAAATTAAACCTGATGTGGAATTAACCTCCATTGATGTGGTGAAAAAAGCCATGGAAAAAGGTTTATTATTAGCACCCGCAGGACCAAAAGTAATTCGTTTTGTACCTCCTTTGATTGTCTCCGCCGAAGAAATCGATCGCGCCAGTGACATTTTACAACAAAGTATTTCCTAATTCTGGTCATGAGTGATAAGTAATTACTAAGAAGAATATCCGTGTTAAGATTCATAAACTTTTTCAACGAAATGTAACATTCTTCGAGTCCGAGAGGGAGTCCAATTTAGGATAAACTAATCATAGAAATCAATAAAACTCCGTTAATATAAAATGAGCATAGTTAGTCAAGTTATTCTCAAAGCAGATGATGAACTGCGTTATCCTAGTAGCGGTGAGTTACAGGGAATTAAAGCGTTTTTAGAGACAGGATTACTCCGAGTCAAAATCGCTGAAACTTTATCCGAAAATGAGAAAAAAATAGTTGAAAAAGCTAGTCGGGAATTATTCAAAAAACGTCCCGACTTCAGAGGTCCCGGAGGCAATGCTTCTGGGCAAAAACAGTATAATCAATGTATCAGAGATTTCGGCTGGTATTTGCGTTTAGCTACCTACGGAGTCTTAGCAGGAGATAAAGATCCCATCGAAACCATTGGTTTAATTGGTGCTAAAGAAATGTATAATTCTCTTGGTGTGCCTTTACCCGGTATGGTTGAGTCTATTCGTTGTCTCAAAGATGCTACTTTAGGGTTACTCTCCAAAGAAGAAGCCGAAGAAACCGCCCCTTATTTTGACTATATGATTCAATATATGTCTTAAAATTTGGTTGGTTGTTCTTATTATTTCGATGGTTATTGGTTGATTTTTTTTGCTTGATAGTTGATTTATTCAGTTAGTCATATAATAATTTAATTCAGTTAATTATTTACTATGCCGAGAGACAAAAATTCTTTAAACAAAGATAATTACATTTCTTGGCTAGATTCTAATTTGCTCATTTCTCTTAGCCTTTTCCTTTGTAATTATACTGTTTTAGGATGGGCGATCGCATCTAGTTCCTCATTTTGGGAAAAACTATTAGCACAACAAAATATATCTTTACTCTTTCTAATTGAGCAAGATTCATTAATTTTTATATTAAAAATAGTTGCTTTATTTGTAATAATAGCTATCTCTTTGTTTTTGAGTACCCCCGTTGCCTTAATAACCTTTATTTTTGAGGAGAGTATTAACTCAGATATAAAAGCATTTATAGCGATTTTATTTTGGTCTGTAATATTAGTATTTATTTTTTGTTCCTTTGACTATTTCTCCGATTTATTAGTCGTTACCGCCACGAATATCCTATTTCGCATTGACTTACAAAAATTAAAATATCCCAATTGGTTAATTAGACTGATTATTTTAGGATTAGCTTTTATTGCTTTTATGAGTGGGGTTTTTCTCTACGATTACTTTAATAATTAAGATTCTTTTACTTTGAGTATATCAATTATTGGTTAGGGCGGGGAACAGGGAACAGTTAAAATGTAGAATTTAGAATGAAGAATTAGTTAATAGTTTATAGTTAATTCTCCCCAAACTTCATGACTCATTATTCACTATTCATTATTCATTATTCATTACTCATTACTCCTCTTTTCTAAAAACCCGATTCAGGATAGTATAAATAATGTGTGGCTCAAATCACAGACTACTCCATCATTTATCCCCGGAAATTATCAGTTTCATGACTCACACTTTTCTTTTAGAATCAGGTAGTTGGATTATCAAAGGTACATGGTTAGACAAAAATCAACAATCAACACCATTTAAGGGTGCGATCATTATTAATTGGGATCAGTCAAACTGGTTTTCCATGCAGATGAAAATTGTATTTCCTAGGAATATACCCAAAAATGGTTCTTTTCTCAATCAACCTGAAATATCTTTTGAGTATAAAGGATTAATTCCAGCCCATAGAAGCCAATATGCCTACGTTTTAAAAAGAAGTGACTTAGAAAAAATTGAGGGAGAAGGTTGGATTAGTAATGATTCTATTATTCAAAGATATTGGGTTTTAGGAAGTAATCGTCGTTTAAATGGCTTTGAAACCTTTTTCTGTGTTGACGAAGGGACATATCATTTAACCAGTGGGATGATGACAGGAAACAATCTTCTTTACACTTTAGAAGGAATTTTAGAGCGGCACGGGTAAAAAAAGTCATGATATAAGTCAAAATAAGAATAGATAAGATTCAGGATTAAAATTCAGTCATGAGTTTAGGGAAAAAAGAAGATCGTATATTATCTGATCGTTACCGATTGGTAGAATTAATCGGCTCTGGGGCTATGGGGCAAGTGTATCGCGCCGAGGATCAGACTTTGGGGGGAGTTACTGTTGCCGTTAAATTTCTTTCTCAAACTCTCCTGAATGAAAAAATGAGACAACGTTTTGAACGAGAAGCAACCATCAGCGCTCTATTAGGAGAAAAAAGTATTCATATTATCCGAGTTCGAGATTATGGTATCGATGAAAATGAAGTACCATTCTATGTAATGGAATTTTTAGAAGGACATAGTTTAAGTGATTTAATCAAATTTCAAGCTCTTGAATTAAAAAGATTTCTGCATATTACCCGTCAAATTTGTGTGGGGATGGAAGCCGCCCACAGTGGAATTATGTTACATGGCGATTTGTCTCAAGTGGTACATAGGGATATTAAACCGAGTAATGTATTAATTATGCAAGATCCTACGGTCGGAGAATTTGTGAAAATTCTCGATTTTGGAATTGCGAGATTAGTACAGGAAAATGCAACCCAAACTCATTCATTTATGGGAACTTTGGCTTATTGCTCCCCTGAACAAATGGAAGGGAAAAAGTTAGATAACCGTTCTGATATTTATAGTTTAGGGGTGATGATGTATGAAATGCTCACCCTAGAGATGCCGATTTTACCTGAAACTTCTTCTTTTGGGGCGTGGTATAAAGCACACCATGATTTTGAGCCTCGCCCCTTTGAAGCCCATTTACCCATACCTTCGGAATTAAAGAGTATGATTATGAGGTGTATGGCAAAATCAAGAGAAAATCGTCCCCAAACCGTGGGAGAAATATTACGGATAGTTCAGGCAGTGGAAAAAGGCGAACAACCCCCTAGTTTTAGCCAACAAACCAATTATTCAGGACATCCTACTGTCGTAGCAGATTTTTCCAAAACAGAAGAAAAAACGACGATTGTTCATCCTCGGAATGATAACGATGCTACCCAAGTTGCACCTGAAAGAAAAACTATTACCAATTTAACATGGCCTAAGAATAAACCCTTACAGAAAATTGTCTTTCCTCGCATTGTCAACACAGATAAAGAAACTTTCCCCAGTTTGTGGGTAATGTTAGATAAACAGGATATTCTTAACCGTATTGTCAGCATACGTTATAACCAATTTCTGTTTTTGAGTTCTCCTCACCCGATGATATTATGGATTACAGTAATTTATAATCCCACTTATGGAGCAAGATGGTTGCCCTGTTATTTAGATTTAAAGAGTGAGACATCAAAACAGGTGGTAGCCTCTCTAGCAGACTCGGGAAACTATAAAATCTTATTTTTTGCGCTGGAAGAACCGCAAAAATGTCAACATAGTATGGTTTCGACTATTGCTGCGAATCAATGCCGAATTATGCAAGAATGGATTAAAAATAGCACCCAATATACCAGTAGTGGAGATCCCCGGGTGAGTAAAAAAAGATTAAAAGATGAGTTTGAGCGTTTAAAACCCAAAATTTTCGCTAAATTAGAGGAAAGCTACAAATAATTTATGTTAATTGTGATGGAAAAATGTCGTTTGTAATATCTTCCTTGTCTCGTCCTCGCCTAAATTTCAAAACCTGCCCTTGTGAGTTCCCCCCTCTCAAAACATAAGCGTTTTGATACCGACTTTGAAGAAACCCTGCTTTGCACCTTTGCGAGAGATAAAAAATGTGATTTATTGAGAAACTTCCCAACCCCCAACCCCCAACTCCCAACTCCCAACTCCTAGTAACTATTTGATGCTGACTTTCCCACCAGCTTCTTCTAACTGTTTCTTAAGGCTTTCAGCTTCTTCTTTGTTAATGCCTTCTTTGATAGCTTTAGGAGCAGATTCAACTAACTCTTTAGCTTCTTTCAAGCCTAAACCAGTGATAGCACGAACAGTTTTGAGAACGCCCATTTTCGCATCGCCGAAACTTTCGAGAATAACATCAAATTCGGTTTTCTCCTCAACTTCTTCAGCAGGGGCAGCCGCACCGGGTGCCATCATCATCATGCCACCAGCAGGAGCAGCAGCACTTACACCAAATACTTCCTCGATTTGTTTAACTAACTCGGAAGCCTCTAATAAGGTTAAAGTCTTTAACTCTTCAACAATATTTGCAACTTTATCTGACATTAAGATTAATCTCCTATAAACTATTGAACACTAAAAAATCGACACTGAAACTACGACTGTTAAGCCGCTTCTTCTTCTTGCTTGGCTCTGTATGCCTCGATACCACGCGCAATGGACGCAGGAACTTCTTTGACACCGATCGCAATTTTCGCAGTAATAGAATTGATCGAACCTGCAATTTGAGCAATAAGTTGTTCTTTGGTGGGTAAATCCGCTAAAGCCTTAACCTCAGCTTCACTAAGGGCTTTACCTTCCATTACACCGCCTCTGAGGCTTGTTTTTTTGCTCTCTTTCGCAAAGGCTTGATAGGCTTTAACGGCACTACCGATATTTTCTTCATCCGCCAAAATAAACGCTGAAGAGCCTTTTAAAAATTCGCTCATCGGTTGCCAATTGTCATCACCTTCGATGGCTTTACCCATTAAAGTATTTTTGGTTACTTTACAGATAGTTCCGCCTTCTCTCAAGCGATTACGCAAATTGGTGATTTCAGCAACAGTCAGCCCTTGATAGTCTATTACCACCGCCAAGCGAGATTTTTCTAGCAACTGTTTAATTTCAGTTACTTCTTGTTTTTTACTCTCTAAGGACTTAGAAATGACTTTCACCTCCTTGGGTGTTTTATGTTCTTCTTTGTGCCGTTGATTAACTCAAAGGAGTGATTAAACTTTTATTGATTAACCAACAGACAATAAAAAAAGCCTTGCTATAATTTGCTCGGCATGAGGTTGATGTATCGCAGTAGATTTTTACTATAGTTAGTTAATCTTAAGGCAGATCAGTTTTTTGATCTGTAGTTTGCATCAACCTAGGCAGGATAATTAAGCTGTAGCCCCTGCTGTCTTCGGCTGTCGCCAAATTTAATTTATTTTTTAAATTCTTAAAGACAATTCATTATTATATCTTAATTTTCTTTTCCTGTCAATCATTTTTGGCATTCCGACAAAATTCTCTTATCTTCTGATTTTTGTTACTGCTTCAGGGGCGATCGTGGTTTAAATTAGTAAGAGTCATATTTATAATCAGATCATAAATTAGTATATGCGTATTTTAATTATGGGGGGAACTCGTTTTATCGGGGTTTCTCTGACAAAAATTTTGGTTGCTCAAGGTCATTCTGTGGTACTGTTTAATCGAGGTAATAAACCCGCCCCCGTTGAAGGTATTGAACAAATAAAGGGCGATCGCACCAACCATGATGAATTAAAAGAAAAACTAGAGGGGCAAAAATTTGATGCGATTTTCGACAATACAGGCAGAGAATTAGCGGATACCAAGCCTTTAGTCGAATTATTCAAGGATCAGGTTTCCCACTTTATCTATGTTAGTTCAGCAGGGGTTTATTTGCCATCAGAACAAATGCCCCATCGTGAAGATGATCCTATTGACCCACAAAGTCGCCACAAAGGGAAATATGAAACAGAAACCTATTTAAAAGCTGAAGGAGTGCCATTTACGTCCATTCGCCCTACATATATTTATGGTTCAGGTAATTATAATGATTTAGAGGCATGGTTTTTTGATCGCATCGTGCGCAATCAACCGATTTTAATACCTGATAATGGCTTACATTTTACCCAATTTGGTCATGTGGAAGATTTAGCCATTGCCATGAGTAAGGTTTTAGGTAATGATCAGGCAATAGGGCAAATTTACAATATATCGGGCGATCGCTATGTCACTTTTAAGGGATTAGCCTTAGCCAGTGTAGAGGCAGTAGGGAAAAATCCTGAAGAAATTGAGCTAAAATATTACAATCCCAAAGACTTTAATTTAGGTAAAAGAAAAGCATTTCCTATTCGAGTGCAACACTTTTTTGCGGATATTTCTAAAGCTCAAAAGGAGTTAAATTGGCAACCTAAATATGATTTAGTTTCTGGGTTAAAAGAGTCGTATGAAAATGATTATCTAGCCAATGATAGAGATAAAATTGAAGTTGACTTTTCCTTAGATCAAGAAATCTTAAATAATTAATAATTAGAAACTATAGCAATCAGTTATAATTTGTGAGATTTTTAGATTAATTTCCCCTTTAATAAAGGGCTGGACTGTTTCAAAGTCGAGGCAAATTTATATTTTATTAGTTCAATTCATTGAACGAAATCTATTAGCCTCGTCAATTTATTGCGAGGCGGTTGATGGATAAAAACCTTTATCCCACAATGAAATGAATTTCATTGCTAATAGTGATCTTTAAATAAATTTAACTCAATTTCGTTGAAAAATATCATGGTTTTTAATAATAATCAATTTTTCAGAAGAAAACATAGTGGTATAATTTAATCACGTTGCCTTGATGCTAGTTTTATTATTCGTTATTTATGTATATAATTTATCATCAATGTTAATTTACTAATTATGAAAATTGCGATCGCACAATTAAATCCCATCATTGGAGATATAAAAAATAACCTAAAACAAATAAAAGAAAGTGTTAATATTGCCGTAAATAATCAAGTAAAATTAGTCTTAACTCCCGAATTGTCATTGTGCGGTTATCCTCCGAGAGATTTATTATTAAATAAAAATTTTGTGGCAAAAATGAGACAAGAATTGACACTATTTGCCCAAGAAATAAATCCGCAAATAACAGTTTTAATTGGGTTAGCATTAATTAACGATTCAGCGACAAAAGAAGGCAAAAAACCTCTTTATAATAGTTGTGCTTTAATTAGAAATAATCAAGTAGAAAAATATTTTCAGAAAAGGCTTTTACCTACCTATGATGTTTTTGAAGAAGATCGCTATTTTAGTGGTGGAAATGAGGCTAATTATTTTTATCTTGATAATGTGAAAATAGGGATAACAATTTGTGAAGATTTATGGAATGAGGAAGACTTTTGGGGTAAGAAAAACTATACAACGAATCCCTTAAAAGACTTAGTTAATCTCGATGTTGATTTGATTCTTAACCTTTCGGCTTCTCCCTATGTGGTAGGGAAACAAAAAATTAGGGAGGAGATGTTAATTCATTTAGCTAAAAAGTATCAAAAACCAATTATTTATGTCAATCAAGTAGGAGGAAATGATGATTTAATTTTTGATGGGAATAGTTTTATTGTCACTGACACAGGAGAAATAATTAATAAAGCTAAAAGTTTTGCCCAAGATTTAATCTATATTAATTATCAAGAAAATAAACTCAATTTATTGACAGAAAAAAAATATAATTTAACCATTCAAAATCGAGAAGAGGAAATATATCAAGCCTTAGTTTTAGGAGTGAAAGATTATGCCCGTAAATGTGGTTTCAGTAAAGCAATTATCGGTTTAAGTGGAGGTATTGACTCTGCTTTAGTAGGTACGATCGCATCTTCCGCCTTAGGAAAAGAGAATGTTTTAGGGGTATTAATGCCTTCTCCTTATAGTTCAGATCATTCTATCATAGACGCAGAAAAATTAGTCAAGAACTTAGGGATCAAAAGTGAAAAAATACCAATTCAAAACATAATGGAAAGCTATGATTCTAGTTTATATAACCTATTTAAAAACACGGAATTTGGAGTAGCAGAGGAAAATTTACAGTCAAGAATTAGAGGTACAATCTTAATGGCGATCGCCAATAAATTCGGTCATTTACTACTATCAACAGGCAATAAATCCGAGATGGCGGTGGGATATTGTACCCTTTACGGAGACATGAATGGGGGATTAGCAGTCATAGCTGACTTACCAAAAACCCAAGTATTTTCCCTCTGTCATTGGCTGAATCAAGAAAGAGAAATAATACCCCATAATATTTTAATAAAACCTCCCAGTGCCGAATTAAAACCCCATCAAAAAGATCAAGATTCTTTACCCCCTTACGAAATTTTAGATGATATTTTAGAAAGATATATTAATCATCATGAATCAGTATCAGAAATAGAAAAATCTGGACACAATTTAGAGACAATTAATAAAGTAATAAAATTAATTGCTAGGGCTGAGTTTAAACGAAAACAAGCTCCTCCTGTACTAAAAATAACAGATCGTGCATTCGGAACAGGTTGGAAAATGCCCATTGCCAGTAGATGGAATTAAACAACGCTATAGACATCTCCAGAAATTATTAAATTATTTTTACTAGCTCGTAGTAAGGGCTTTAGCCCTTTTTAACCCTTATTCTCAGAATTATTGGAAATGTGTAACGAAAAAAACCACCCCAAAAAGAAGGAGTGGCTTTTTGTTTTGTTTGTATGGAAT
>CAYPDC010000117.1:0-12358 GCA_964409355.1 uncultured Cyanobacterium sp. | reverse complement strand
TGAGGTAAGAATCCCCCGACATAATCTTTGATTTGTCGGTGGGAGTGTCAATAAGAAATAGAGAAAATAAGGAAGAAATAATTAAATTTGTGGAATTTCTTTTTAAGACTTTTAGAAAATCTTTTGCGGTGGATAATTACGAGATATTTGTTAATTTTAATTTAGGAACCCCCCGAAGAAGTGACAAGGCTTTTTCAGACTCCCTTTTCTTTCTAACTCAGTTCGATGTAAAAATATCAGATAAAGGCAGGTTGCAGGTTGCAGGTGTAATCTTTAGAAAATTATAAGTAAGTAAGCAAAATTAATCAGGAATAATTTATTATACTCAAAGCAAGAGAGCCATGTTTTCTATTATTTGTAATAATTCTTCTTTTGTTACTCCTAATAAATGAGATGCGATCGCACCTCCTCCAGCACCAACCCCTTCTTTGACGAAACCTTGTTCATAAACTTGTAAACTAGGGAAACGAGAAGCAGTAAAATTTAACTGGGTGGCACAGAGAGAAACATCGCCGATTAATTCCGCTAAACCCACCGTATCCCCTGTTTTATCCTCCGCTACCCAACGGGTTGTACCGATGATGATATTATCCAAACCATAGTTAAATTGACGATTTAAGGCTTTAATGAGGGCAAAAACTGCTAACATTTGCGTACCTCCTGCTAACATTACCCCTACCTTTTGAGAAGCACAAAGCGCGATCGCACCGACAAATATTTGCATGGGATCACCCACTGCGGCGATAATCTGAAAAGGATCACTTAAATCATAATTAGTATTTTTGATTCCCTCTTGGACAATGTGCCATTTTTGCTGATGATTACAGATAGGATGACTACTGTTAACCTTATCCTGTGCCTCGATACCCAAAGCTGTTAACACCCCTAAAGCCGTAGTTGTACCTCCTACCACACACTCACTGAGAATGATATAGCTATCCTGTGCCTCTTGTGCCAAAATTTCTCCCCATTTCCAACCCTGTTGATAGAGATGCTTGACAATATCTAAAGGTAAGGCTTTCCCCGTAGAGACACACTTTGCACTTTTCCCACCTAAATCAACGCATTCCACCGAAGGAGACTGCAATAAACCTGCATTAAAAATACACACAGGGAAAGCAAACTTTTCTACTACACTACGACTGATAATCGTGGGTGAAACTCCGACAGTTAAAGGGGGTAAAGGAAAAATCGGTTGAGGTTGAATACCATTAACCAAAAACTCTGCATCTGCTAAAGCAGTATAACGACGAGAATCGATAGTTGCCCCAGCCGTTGAAATACCCTCAATTAAAGCTGTATCGGTAAAGCCAAGAGTGCAAGTAAAAATCGGGCGACAATAGGCATATTTATCTAACCATCGTTTTCCTTTCTCGATTTGGGTATAAATTTTTATATCAGTTTTCAACAACATTAATGTTACTAAATCTAGGTAGTTTAGGCACTTAACACCTCAAAAATCCTCAAGAAACAGGGAAATGTTTACCGCAGAGGGAATTAACTAAGCCATCAAGAGTATATTCTTCGGCTTCAATGTTAACTTTTCCTAACAATTCTTGACAAGTTTCGGAGGTTTGTGGTCCAATAGATGCGATCGCAACGTTTCTGAGTAAAGATGAGAGGGAAAGATTCGGAGTATTATGTAAGGCTTGGATAACGAGATGGTGAAAATTGCGTACTGTTTTTGAACTAGCAAAAGTGATAATGCTAATAACCTCTTTAGCTAAAGCATCCCAGATTATCTCATCCATTGTATCAGGACAAGTGGATTGATAAGCAGGAATTTCGATGACTTCTCCTCCTTGTAGGCTTAATTCTTGAATTAATATTTCTCTGCCTCCTGTTTCCACTCTGGGAAAGAGAATTTTTTTTCCTTTGATATTTTCAGGAAAATAAGTTACTAGAGAGTCTGCAATGAAGTCTGGAGGAATAAAATCGGCAGATACGTGATATTTTGCTAAAAATTGAGCGGTTTTGTTGCCTACTACCGCAATTTTAGTGTTTTTAAGCTGATTAATGTCTTTGCCAAGATGATGTAATCTTGAAAAAAAATATTCCACACCATTAGCAGAAGTCAAAATCAACCAGTCAAATTCCTCAAGATGATTAATGGCATTATCTAAGGGTTGCCAAGTGGAAGGGGGTTTAATTTCTAGTGCCGCCATTTCTAACACTGTCGCACCTTTTTCTTCTAACATTGTACGAAAACTACTGCCACTGGAAGCCGCGCGAGTAATTAAAATTGTTTCTCCTGCTAGGGGGTATGATTCTCGGTAGTTTAACATTCTCTTATTGATGCCATGTTGGGGTGTAATGAGTTAGGAGTTAGGAATATTTAGTTCATAATTCGTAGTTCGTAGGGGCATAATATATTATGCCCTAATTCATAGTTCATTGTTTACCACTTTACCAATAACTATCACGCAAGGAGATAAAGAAATATTAAGAGTTTGTTGCACAATATCCCCCAATGTGCCTTTCCATTCTTGTTGTTTATTGCTTCCTGCTTGTTTAATAATGGCGATGGGGAAAAGATGCGATCGCCCATATTCTTGTAATTTATCAACAATAATCCCTAAATTTCTTCCCCCCATTAAAATTACTAAGGTATCCACTTGACTGAGAATTTGCCAGTTTAATAAACTCGGATCATGTCCTGTGACAACGGTAAAACCATGACTATCTTTTTTTTCTGTGAGGAAGATATTGCCTAAAAGAGGAGCGGCGATCGCAGATGATATACCGGGTATAATTTCATAATTGGCATTAATAGCGTTCAAGGTATCAATTTCTGGGTTAATGCGTCCAAAAACCCCCGGATCTCCTCCTTTAAGTCGAATGATATTATCATATTCTAGGGCATACTTTGCCAATAACTTATTAATGGTTGCTTGAGGAGTGCTGAGTTTACCTCCCCTTTTACCCACAGGAATTTGTAAACAGGTTTGAGGAGCGAGATCTAGGATATAAGTATCAATCAAAGCATCATGAATAATCACATCAGCACTTTGAATGAGACGATGAGCTTTTACGGTTAAATAGTCTATATCACCGATACCAGCACCAATGAAAAATACAGTCATGTACAGTAACAAATTATATGACGTGATAACAAATTAGTGTCATCCAAAAACAAGGCTCTTCCAACCTTACATCTCAACAATTATAACTTATCCTTATCAGTGGCTATAAGTTTAATCGTTTTAAAAGATGGGCTAATAACATTAAACCAGCATTACCAATGGTTAAAATAATTACCCCGACAACTCCCATCATCCAATCATCCTTAAACACAGAAATGGCTAAAATCATAATAGATGCTTTAGTAGAAATACTGCTAACAGCCAACATTCTTTGCCATATATCCTCGTTTTTCCATGTTTGATAGATAGGAATTAATAACATTAAAAACATTGAAATAATGATGATATTCATAATGAATTAATTAGATTAATATAAATTATTCAACACTTATTGGTAATTGCTTTTTTTCAATTCTATGGACTTCATAGTACCCGTGTTCATGATACTTCATGACCACAGTTTTGGGGGTAAAAGTAATAAAAAAGATGTCTAAAAAAATTAGTAAAGGCGATCGCCTCTCCTCTACTTGTTCCATATTTATAGCTTCATAACGATGGGGAAAAAGAATAATTTCAAAGGCTTCTAAATAGGCTTGAGGGAGAATAATAATCGTTTTTACCAATATCTTTAACCATTCTTTTATATCCGCTAAGGCAATTCTCGGTTTCGGCAAAATAAATGCGATCGCAACTCCAATCATTATATTAGCAGGACTAAAATCGGAAGTCAATAAAAACCAAATTCCCAAGCGAAAGATCAGATGCAATATCATAAATAATAGTTATTATGCTAATAATTAAGAAGAAATAATTGTATTGATATTAATACAAAATTAATAGTTAATAGTCAATCATTAGAGATCTCTAAAATATAATAATAGCCAAAAATTGGTATAATTTTCTTAATTTTTAAGCATAGGGCGGGCGCTCAGCGTACCTTTGGCATCGATATCGATATTAATGAATAATTATACTTGGAACTCTATTCTGACTCATCCCTTTTCCCTCTTCCCTCTCTTCATCAAAAAACTTTTTCAGCAAACCCTAAATTAGATTTTGCAGAACAAGTTAGACAGTTATAATAAGACAGAGAAATCAGTCATCAAATATTAACAGTAATGAAAGTAAAAGCCGCAGTTGCCTTAGAAGCAGGAAAACCCCTCACCATTGAAACCGTTGATTTACAACCTCCTCAAGCGGGAGAAGTGTTAGTGGAAATTAAAGCTACAGGGGTTTGTCATACTGATGCTTATACTTTGTCAGGAAAAGACCCCGAAGGATTATTCCCTAGTATTTTAGGTCATGAAGGGGCTGGAGTTGTGGTAGAAGTGGGCAAAGATGTCAAAAGTTTAAAAGTGGGAGATTGCGTTATTCCTTTATATATCCCCGAATGTCGTGAGTGTGAATATTGTCTCAGTTTCAAAACTAATCTCTGTCAGGCGATTCGCACAACTCAGGGGAGAGGAGTGATGCCTGATGGCACTTCTCGCTTTTCCCTTGATGGGAAGCCCTTGTATCATTATATGGGAACTTCTACTTTTGCCAATTATAGCGTTGTGCCTGAAATTGCTTTGGCGAGAATCCCCTCTGATGTGCCTTTTGAGAAGGTTTGTTATATCGGTTGTGGCGTTACTACCGGTATTGGTGCGGTGATTAATACCGCTAAAGTGGAAGCTGGTGCAAATGTAATTGTTTTTGGTTTGGGTGGTATTGGTTTAAATGTGATTCAAGCCTGTCGCATGGTGGGTGCGGATATGATTATCGGTGTGGATATTAATAATAATAAAGAGGCGATCGCATCTAAGTTTGGGATGACTCATTTTGTCAACCCGAAAGAAATAGAAGGGGATTTAGTAGCTCATTTAGTAGAATTAACCAAAGGCGGTGCAGATTATACCTTTGAATGTATCGGCAATGTCAACGTGATGCGTCAAGCCTTAGAATCCTGTCATAAAGGTTGGGGAGTTTCTACCATTGTCGGTGTTGCGGGGGCGGGAGAAGAAATAAGTACAAGACCCTTCCAATTAGTTACAGGTAGAGTCTGGAAAGGTACGGCTTTTGGAGGAGCAAAGGGAAGAACAGATGTACCGAAAATTGTTGAATGGTATCAATCAGGCAAAATTAATATTGATGATTTAATTACTCATATCATGCCCCTAGAGGAAATTAACACTGCCTTTGAGTTGATGCACAAAGGGGAATCTATCCGCAGTGTTATCACCTTTTGAGTATTATTATAATCATTAAAATTGCTATCATTTTATTTATCGTCATTTTTGCATGAAGAATCTATCCCGTCGCAGTTTACTAAAATTATCCGCTATTAGTAGTATTCTTGGTCTTGTCGGTTATTCCCGTGTAGTTAAACCTCAGCCTACTATTCATCAATGGGATACTTTGGAGTTGCCTCGTTTTCTCCATCAGCCGAAAAAGGTAGTAGTAATTGGCGGTGGTTTGGCAGGATTAGCTTCTGCTTACGAGTTGAGTAATAGGGGTTTTGAGGTGACTTTATTGGAAAAATCTCCCCAGTTAGGCGGTAAAATCGCTAGTTGGGATATTCAAGTAGGGGATGATAATTTTAGGATGGAACATGGTTTTCACGGCTTTTTTCCCCAATACTATAATCTCAAAAGCATTGTTAGAGAAGTTGCGATCGAATCTAATTTTCAATCATTGGAATATTATTCGGTGGTGTTTAAAGGAGATAAATATAAACCCGAAAATTTTCGTCCTTCCCATTCCTCTTTCCCTTGGAATATCGTTGATTTAGCTATTTCCTCCCGTAATTCCCTTCATTGGGGAATTAACTTGACAAATCCAGCCCATTGGCGAGTTTTTCACGCTATAACCAGCTTTAATATTCCTGATAGCTATTATGACCTAGATAATATTTCTGTGGCGGACTGGGCTGCTAAAGGCATCCCTCAAGGCTTATTTGATTTGTATTTCCTTCCCTTTGCTAAGTCTTCTCTCAATGCCCCTGATGTTCTCAGTACGGGCGAACTAATGCAGTTTTTTCACTTCTATTTTTTTGGGAATCCCGAAGGGTTGGCGTTTAATGGTACAGTGGACGACATGGGAAGAAGTTTAGTTGATCCCATTGCCGATCATATTGTTCAAAATAAGGGTAGAATTATCACTGAAGCTAATGTCAGTAAGATTAATTGTCGAGAAGGTAAGATTATCTCTGTAGAATATTATCAAGGAGATGAGATCAGTAGTGTGCCTTTTTGGCTCGATCTCAATCCCTTATTAAAAGATGAACACTATGACTATTATGGAGGGGGCGATCGGCTCTTTGCTGTAGTGAAAGATACCGATGAGGCGTTTTCTTTAAGTTGTACTCATCAAGGTTGTATCGTCAATAAACAAGACGACGGTAAATTCTTATGTCCTTGTCACGGTGCAGTATATGATCGACAAGGAAAGGTGTTAAATCCCCCTGCAAAAAGGAATTTACAAACCTATAAAGTTATTGAAAAAACCGATAACAAAGTGAAATTAATTGCGAATCAACAAACCGCTAGTAAACCTAAAACCATCGAAGCAGATTATTTCGTCTTAGCTACCGATGTTGTCGGCACAAAACACTTATTTAACCTCATGGCAGGAGATACCGACTGTTATCCCGACACTAAGGCACAGATAGACAGTTTAGCATTAGCTGATCCCTTCGCCGTGGGGCGTTTTTGGTTAGATAAAGATTTTGAGTGGCAACATAGTAACTTTGCCTCTTTGTCTGGTTATCGCCTCACCGATAGCATTACCCTTTATCACCGTATTCAAACCGAGTATAAAGCATGGGCGGAAAAAACGGGGGGAAGCGTGGTGGAATTACACGCCTATTGTTATAAAGAAAAAGAATTTCCCACCCAAAAAGCGATTTTAAATACTTTTAGGGAAGAATTAATGGAAATCGTGCCAGAATTGGAAGATGCGACTATTTTACATCAACAATTAGTCAATCAAAAGAATTTTTCTGGTTATCCTCCCAATAGCTTCAAAATACGCCCGTCAACAGAGTCTCAAATCAGTAACTTAATGTTTGCGGGGGATTGGGTGAAAATGCCTTTTCCTTGTGGTTTAATGGAAAGGGCAATTAGTAGTGGTTTACTTTCTGCCAATGCGATTATTCATCGAGAGGGTTTACAACGACGGGAGTTATTCTCTGTTAATCCATCAGGATTGTTAAGCATTTAAAAGGACTACGCATTTCCGCTACCCTGAGAAATGCGTTTCTGACGCTTCTTCATCCCCAGTTGCCTCATGTCTCATTGTTCGCTTAAATAAAACCAGTCATTATTAATTTTTAATTCTTAATTCTCTACGGGCATCCTAAAGATTGACGGGTACTAGCACCAGTGACAGGATTAATACCTTTAGCATTTTTACAAAGTCCAATTATTTGCTCATTATCTAATACTGCAAAAGTAAAATCAGCACCATCAACATTAGCATCTTTCAACGTAGTACGTTTTATGATCGCCTCTCGGAAAATAGCATCCGTTAAATCCGCGCGATCTAAAACTGTAAGATAAATAAAGCCATTGGTAGCATCAACCCCATGAAAATTGGCTTCCTCTAATTTGACACCATTAAAAACAGCGCCCCTTAAATCACTATTACTAAAATTCGCACCCTTTAACTTGAGGTTACTAAACTCCATGGATTGTAAGTTTTGAGAGGAAAAATCCTGTTGACTCAAATTTTTACTATCAATGGTTGAAGTAACCGCCGATGAACTAGCGGCAAGAGCATAATTAGGAGTTAATAATAATAGTAGTGATAAAATCAATCCTGCAATACAAGAAAGGGTTTTCATAATGAATTTTTCTAGCTAAATAAATATAAGTGCGATTCATCAAAAGTAAATGTGTTTTGAACAGGCAAAAACAGGACTTTTGTAGGTGGGGTGATCGGTACTCAACCCAACAAAAACTTACGCCTATGTTGGGTTACGCTATCGCTAACCCAACCTACGATTAATAAACTAATTTTGTTAACACCCTAACACCCCAATACCTATTTACCTATCAAATTAAGTTCCCACTGTCCAAGAATTCATGTATTCTACTTGTTCAGCAGTTAAAGTGTCGATATTAATGCCCATTCCTTGTAATTTCAAAGCAGCAATTTCTTGATCTACTTCTGTAGGAATAGAATGAATACCGGGTTGTAAAATACCTTTATTTTTGACTAAGTATTCACAAGCTAAGGCTTGGTTAGCAAAACTCATATCCATTACCGCACTGGGATGCCCTTCAGCCGCCGCTAAGTTGACTAAACGCCCTTCGCCAATGACGATGACGGATTTACCGTTTTTGAGAATATATTGTTGGGTGAAGTTACGCACCTCTTTGATGTCGGTGGAAAGAGTTTTTAAGGCTTCTAAGTCGATTTCAATATCAAAGTGACCAGAGTTACAAACCATGGCACCATCTTTCATCACAGTAAAATGCTCTTCTCTGATGATATGCTTATTACCGGTGACGGTGACAAAAACATCACCAATAGCCGCCGCTTCTGCCATAGGCATCACACGGAAACCATCCATTGCAGCTTCTATCGCTCTTACGGGGTTAATTTCAGTTACGATAATATTAGCGCCCAAACCACGCCCGCGCATGGCGACACCTTTACCGCACCAGCCATAACCAGCCACTACAAGGGTTTTTCCTGCTAACAAAACGTTAGTAGCACGAATGATCCCATCAAGAGTAGATTGCCCTGTACCATAACGATTATCAAAGAAGTGCTTAGTTTCTGCATCGTTGACATTCATGGCGGGGAAGGTTAAAACACCATCCTTAAACATTGCTTCTAAACGCACAATGCCAGTAGTGGTTTCTTCGGTTGTGCCAATTAAGTCGGCTAACTGATGTTGTCTTTCTTTAATCAAAGTAGCTACTACGTCTGAACCGTCATCGATGATAATATTAGGTTTATGATCCAGTGCGGTTTGTACATGACGATGGTAAGTTGCGTTGTCTTCCCCTTTGATGGCAAAGACAGGGATACCGTAGTCTTTAACTAAACAAGCGGCAACGTCATCCTGAGTAGAAAGAGGGTTACTAGCGATTAAAACCGCATCTGCCCCCCCTGCTTGAAGTGCGATCGCCAAGTTTGCAGTTTCTGTGGTAACGTGACAACAAGCCACTAAACGGATACCTGCAAAGGGTTTTTCTTGACGAAAGCGCTCGGTAATCTGAGCCAAAACGGGCATTTCTCTTGCCGCCCATTGGATTCTCTGCTTACCGACACCTGCCAAGTTAATGTCTTTAATGTCGTAGTTTAATTTTGTTGGTGTTGCAACCATTAGCAATTTTGCTCAATAAAAGTTTACATTTTTCATCATACCCTATGAGGTTCAGTTCGGGGTGAACAGAGACAATAACTGACTTTCTCTAACCCCTAACTCCGAACTCCGAAATCCCATATTCTTCATTCTTAATTTCTCCCATCCATTTAGTGATGATGGAATTAACTTCTTCTGGTACTTCATCATGAGGGCAGTGTCCTGCATTGAGATAAAATTCTGTTAGGTTTGAATAATACTCCTTAAATTTTCTCCCTCTTTGTGCTACTCCCATCCACGGATCTTTTTCCCCCCAGATGTTTAATAATGGACATTGCATTTTTTCTAAGAGGCGATCGACTTTTTCCCCTTGAGGATTACGAAAAACGGAAGCAAATACTTGTAATGCACCTTCATCACAGGATGGACGATAAATGTCTTCCACTAATTGATCCGTAATGGCTGTAGGATTAAAATATACTTTTTCGAGGGTTTTACGGATATTATTCTTATTTCTCAATCTTTGAAAGAGAAAATAGGTAATTACAGGTTGTCGCAAGATCCAACCGCTGATTTTTTGCGTCAAACTAGGATTTTGCTTAACACTATCAGAAAAAGGACCCGCACTATTGATTAATATTACTCCAGCGACGTTTTCAGGAGAATTAGCACCAACACAAAGACAAGCATAACCTCCTAATGAATTTCCAGCGACAACGGTAGGTTTTTTGATTACTTCTTGAATAAAATCCTTTAATTGTTCCTGCCATAATTCGCCAGTATATTCCCAAGCAGGTTTACTGGATCGCCCGAATCCCAAAAGGTCGATCGCCCACACTTGGAAGTTTTCTTGTAACTGAAAAATATTTTTTCGCCAATGATCGGTAGATGCCCCAAAACCATGTACTAATAATAAAGGAGGTTTATCGTTGCTACTCTTTCCTCCTTGGACATAATAGATATTTTGCCCACGCCATTGCCAATAATTTCCAGCGATCGCCTCTACATAGTGAATTGGATTAATACTGCTCATAATTGCTATTATCTTAACATTTTATTAAGTTATGTTAACAATAATTCGATAACTTTTCAGGATATAACCCGAAAGTTTTCTCATAGTAAATGGACAGGATTGTCTTTTACCTATGAAGTGGAAAATACCGATGATACCATTAATGATATGACTCCTATATTTGCTAGGATGAAAAAACGTTTCAAGGTCGATCGCACCTTTTTTGGGCTACATTTGAGAAGTGTGATATCGAACTTAGGTAACTTATGATTTTATTTTTTAGCACAGCGATCGCTAGAATTATAAACAATACTACTATAACGTCCTTCTACAGTACCAACTTCCACACAGTAACCCGTTTTATTTTCCACATAATAAGCACTTTTTCCACCTTCAAAAGTAACAGTATTCGTGTAAGTATAACCTCTGGATATTAACGTATTTTCTGCCTGTCCTGCTTTTGCACCCACTAAATCTTTTAAAGCTGGAGGAGTAGTGCTAATTAAATTTTCTGGAGTATTAGGATGAGAATGGGAAGAAGAAGGTGCTTTTTCTCCTTGATAAACAAAAACAGATTCCTTTGAAAAACGAAAAATAAGGATATTATCCTCCATAATAATCTTGAAAACAAGGGCAGTCATCCCCCACTGCGGACTTATATTTATCTTTTTCAGTAGATGTCTATTGCTAATTTTATAAATTTCATGACTTTTCAGGATATAGCTCTAAAATTCCCTCTTTTGAGGCTTGACAAATTCCCCTTTCTGTGATAATACCAGTAATCAATCGAGCAGGAGTCACATCAAAACCGTAATTAGCAGCAGGGCTATTTTCAGGAGTAATCAATACTTCCTTGATTTCACCATCATGTAAACCTTTGATATATTTTACTTCCGTTGCGTCTCTCTGTTCAATAGGTATCTGTTTCACTCCGTCCGTGATTTCCCAGTCAAAAGCAGAATAAGTCAAAGCCACATAGAAAGGCACATTATTATCTTTTGCGGCAACGGCTTTTAAATAAGTACCGATTTTATTGGCAACATCCCCTGTATAAGTGGTGCGATCGCTCCCTACGATGACAAGATCCACCAAACCGTGTTGCATTAGATGTCCTCCTGCATTATCAGGGATAATGGTATGATTTATTCCCTGTTGCCCTAACTCCCACGCTGTCAGGGTTGAACCTTGATTACGAGGGCGAGTTTCATCCACCCACACATGAACTTTAATGCCCTTGCGATGCGCTTCATAAATAGGGGAAGTAGCTGTGCCATTATCCACACAACCCAACCAACCTGCATTGCAGTGAGTGAGAATATTAACGGTTTCTCCCTGTTTCCGTTGACTAATTTCCTCAATCAACTTAACCCCATGTTTGCCGATATTTTGACAGAAATCCACATCCTCATCGGCGACAGTCTTGGCAATTTCGAGAGTTTTGGCAATAATTACCTCAATACCATCTTTTAAGGGAATAATTGCCTCTAATTGACGATTTACCGCCCAAGACAAATTCACCGCCGTCGGGCGAGTTGCCTTTAATTTCTCACTAGCATCAGTCAAAAAAGACTGAATATCACTAATATTATTTCTTTTTGCCTCTAAACTGGCAATATACATCCCATACGCTCCAGTTGCACCGATAACACCCGCTCCTCTAACGTGCATAGATGCGATCGCCTCGCAAACTTCTGCTAAAATGCTTAAATCTTCAATAACAAACTGATGAGGTAAAAAACGTTGATCAATAACTTGAACTATATTAGGGTTATCAGACTTGAGCCAAATCGTGCGGTAAGGCTTACCATTTACATCCATGGAGCGATTTTGGTTGATTAATGAGTAATGAATGAGGGGAAGGGGTGATGAGGGGACGGGGTGATGAGGGGAAGGGGTGATGAGGGGACGGGGTGATGAGGGGAAGGGGTGATGAGGGGACGGGGTGATGAGGGGAAGGGGTGATGAGGG
>CAYPDC010000116.1:0-12664 GCA_964409355.1 uncultured Cyanobacterium sp. | reverse complement strand
AATAAAATCAATAAACATAAGTTTTTTATCAATTCTTTAACCTAACACCTAACACACTTCGGCTACCCTCAGTGCATCCCCTGACACCTTTCATCACTTAAGATTTTATGTCGAACTCAGGTGATATTATCTCGCAAAGACGCAAAGAACGCAAAGCAAAGAAGGATTTTTAGGTCATATCTCTATTCATTTTCCCTAATTCTTAATTAATTCTTAATTCTTCATTCTCTTAGGCTACTTGTGCGAAAGACTTTTCCTCTAAGGCAATTAATTGAGGAATGATTTGATTAAGATTTCCTGCACCTAAAAATAGGGTTAAGTCGAATGGTTCGAGAAAATCCACTAAAAATTCGCTTAATGTCTGTAAATGGGGGTGAAAATATACCTGATCATGATATTTGCTAATATAATCGGCGACAATCTCCCCGTTAATGCCTTCGGTGTTTTTCTCCCCTGCACTGTAAATATCGGTGACAATTACCACATCTGCTTCTGCAAAACACTTGGCAAAGTCCTCTAAAAAGGCTACCGTGCGACTATAGCGGTGCGGTTGAAATATCGCAATTAATCTTTCTGCTTTATACTGTTTCAGTCTGGCTCGTCCTGCTTGTAGAGTACAACAAATTTCACTAGGGTGGTGAGCATAGTCATCAATTAAGGTTGCTCCCTGATAAGTTCCTTTGTATTCAAAACGTCTTTTTGCTCCTTCAAAACTGCTTAAGGCATTGGCAATGGTAGCAAAGTTTAATCCCAATTTCCGGCCCACTGCGATCGCAGCTAAGGCATTACTAATATTATGATCTCCTGATAACTCAAGGGAAATATTGCCTAACCAAACACCATTTTCCCATACTTCCGCTTGACTACCGTAAGGACTATGAACGATACTCGTAGCAATATAGTTTGCTCCTGATTCGGGATTTAAACTATAGGTAAGTTGTGCTTTAATATATTTTTGCACCACTGGGCAGTCCACACAAGCAACCACCGTTTCAGATTGCTTCGCAAACTGTTGAAAAATACCCACTAATTGATCTAAAGAGTCGTAATGATCAGGATGATCTAATTCTATATTGGTAATGATACCAAAGGCCGGGTGATGTTGCACCAAAGAACCGTCCGACTCATCCGCTTCTGCTACTAAATATTTACTCTTTCCTAAACGAGCATTGCCTTCCCATGCACTCACTTCCCCCCCTATAATTACGGTAGGATCTAAACCAGATTCTAGTAACATATAAGCAATTAAACTGCTGGTTGTAGTCTTGCCATGAGTTCCAGCTACTGCTATACTTTGATAGTCTTTGATTAATGCCGCTAATAAATCCGCCCGATGATAAATAGGATACCCAAGTGCGATCGCCTCTTGATATTCTAGGTTATCTTTACCAATGGCAGTGGAACAAACTACCTGCACTGATTGTTTTTGCAAATGTTCATGATTACCCCAAGAAATGCGCTCAAAATTATCTGCTTCCTGAGAAGTAAAAATAGTCGCTCCAACTTTCTCTAATCGATTAGTAATATGACTAGCACGAATATCTGAACCAGAGACGGGCAAATCTCTTTTTGCTAAGATATAAGCTAGTGCTGACATACCAATGCCACCAACGCCGATAAAATGGAAAGGCTTACCTTTTAAATCTATTATTGACATTTTTTTTGCTCCTACCACACCAAAAATATTTGCACTTATTATAAATTTGTTTTAATGATATACTGATTTTGGCAAATCATGGCAAGATTTTCTTGACATTTTTAAGTGATTGATTTTAAGACAAAAGTTTTGCATCAATATTCCTTGAAAAAAAATTCAGACAAAACCAAACCCCTTAATTTTTTTTATTTATGAAAAGGCTTTTCTAAATATGCCCATTCTTTTACTTCTTCACTACTTACATTGTCAGCGAGGTACAGAATTTGACTATAATCGATGCAGATATATTAGAATTGGATTTAAGTAAATGTAATAAAAAATTGAAAATTTTTCCCTTCGATCCTAAATTGTATATTCAAAGGGGAATGATTTATTTTAAATTAGCTCGTTTAAATGATTCCCTGAAGGATTTTAATAAAGCCGAAGAATTAAATCCCCAATTAACCCCCTATTTATGGCAACGGGGATTAACTTACTATTATTTAGAAAGATATGGGAAAGCGGGAAGACAATTTGAGTTGGATTTAAGTGTTAATTCACAGAGTATAGAGGAAACTCTCTGGTTATATTTGGCTATTGCTAAATTAGAGAATCCTCATACTGCTCAAGATTGTTTATTACCGATTAAGTATGATTCTCGCGCTTTCATGAGACAAATATATCAAGTTTTTGCAGGAAAATCCAGCATTTCTACTCTAACAAATATTGACCTCAATACTGGTTTGAAAGAAGTTTTTTTCTCCTCCCTTTATGCCGGATTATATTTCTTTGTGCGCGGAGACAATCTGAAGGCGAATTTATACATAAAAAGAGCGATCGAGTTTAAAATTAATGATTATATGTGGAATTTAGCCTGTGTTCATCTTCATGTACATCAACAATAGATAAATTAGTTAAAGCACAATGGTTTACGTTAATCAGTTATCAATGCCTAAGTGGCAACAGAGTTGGAATTGGATTCTACAGCCGACAGAGTATATGACTCAGGCGGTGAAAGAGTATGCAGATTTTTTCACTGTGGATATTATCGGTTTTGGAGATAGTCTTCTCTTTGTTAATCATCCTGAAGGGATACAACAGATTTTAACCAATGATCGTCAAACTTTTTTTGCTGATGGCAGTTTAAATACTGTTTTAGCTCCCATCGTCGGTTATTCTTCTCTTTTGGGATTAGATGGGGAAAGCCATAAACGAGAGAGAAAATTATTAATGCCTCCTTTTCATGGCGATCGCATGATACACTATGGTGATTCTGTACGAGAAATAGTCGATGATTTATTTAGCCGTTTTCAACCCCATGATATTTTTATCGCTAGGGAAGTGATGCAGGAGGTTTCTCTCCAAGTTATTCTCAAAGTGGTTTTTGGCATTACCAGAGGCGATCGCTTCTCAGCAATGGCACATTTAATCAAGGATATTCTCAATCGCTTTAATCAACCCATCAATGTCAGTTTTTTATTTTACCAATGGTTAAGACAGGATTGGGGAAAGTGGAGTCCGTGGGGTAGTCTGGTAAGAGTACAAAAAAGGTTGGATGAGTTAATTTATCAGGAGATAGAGGCAAGGAGAAAAGAAAATAGGTGCGATCGAGTCGATGTGCTATCGTTATTATTATCTGCACAGGATGAATATGGAGAAGGATTAACAGATCAACAATTACGAGATGAGTTAATGTTAATCTTATTTGCAGGACATGAAACAACTGCCATCGCAATGTCATGGGCGTTATATTGGATTCATTATCTACCAGAAGTCAAAGAGAAGTTGTTAACGGAATTGAATGCTTTACCTGCTGATAGTGACGGAATGACGGTATATAAACAACCCTATCTTACCGCCGTTTGCAACGAAACTTTAAGGATTTACCCTGTCGCTATGTTAACATTTCCCAGAGTAGTCATGAAGGATGTGGATTTATTAGGCACAAAAATTGATAAGGGTACTGTAGTCGCAGGATGTATTTATCTAACTCATCAAAGGGAAGACTTATATCCCAACCCCGCACAGTTTAAGCCAGAGAGATTTTTAGAAAGGCAATATTCTCCCTACGAGTTTTTCCCTTTTGGGGGAGGGGTGCGTCGTTGTCTAGGAGAGGCTTTAGCCACCTATGAGATGCGCTTAGTGGTAGCGAAAATCCTGCGGGAGTTTAATTTGGAGTTAGTTGAGCAAAAACCCGTTAAACCCAGTCGTAGAGGCGTTGTTTTAAGTCCAAAAGGGGGGATTCCGATGCGGTTTTTAGGAGATAAATAAAATTTACAATGAATTTTGCTTACCTATCTTATTTTGCGAAAATAATTTAGAATTTAATTGCCCCAAAAAACGATAAAAAAATGAATTTAGAAACCACTTTAACTTGGAATGTCTTAGAGGAAGCCTTTGAAATTGTCAATATCAGTTCTATTACCGTTAATCCTCAAGATGCGATCGCAACTTACAAAAGTGCAGATGATCCTAATCAAGAGGGGGATAATGAAATTCCCGATGAAGTTTGGGCAGATTATACTCCCCCTCTCCCCTATGTCAAAAACACTACCCGAAACTTACAATTTAATGAATCTCAATTTATCGCCTCTCCGGGAGAAGAAATTGGCGTAACAACTTATGTAACCACTTCTGATGGTTATACGTGGGCGGCCATGTCCACCGCAATTAATGCTATGTGGCCTTACAATTCTGCTGATTATTCTGGTATTGCGAGTCAAAATACTTATTACGCAGGAAATATTGTTATTACTCCCCCCGAAGGTGTGGTAAAAATCACCGCCAATTATAAAGGGCAAAATATGAAGTTTTGGGCGAATGAAGATGGTTTAACCTCTGATAATCCCAACTCTGTCAAACTCGATCGATATTTTGTCATCGATGAATGGGGAAATGAATATATTATGCACGCATCAGGACAATTAGATCAAAATCAAGTCGCCTCAGCTTTTGAGGAGGCAATATTACCCGAAGGTTGGACAAAAGAAACCCGTCAATTATCAGAAGATTTGATTTTAACTCCCGCCGAAGGTGCAGATGGCAGTTTTCATTATTTAGTATTTCGTGATAATGCCGATAACACTTATCATCAGATAAAATGGTCCGATACAGGCTCACTTTCCGCTCAAACAGAGGGTTTTCCCATTTGGGGGGGGCAAGATGATAATATTCTTTCTGGGGATGCCAATGGTGAAATTAGGGACGACTTAATTCACGGTGCTGGAGGCAATGATACAATTATTCCAGGATTAGGTAATGATGAAATTTGGGGAGATGCTGACATTGACACCGTAATTTTAACAGAAGATAGTTCTGATTACTCGATCGAACAAATCTCCTCTGAGGGAATAAGCACCTTTACAGTGTCTGGATTTGGTTATACCAAAACCCTTTATGATGTGGAACATTTACAGTTTGACAATCAAACAATTTCTTTAAATAGTCAAGATAGCCTACTCAACACTCAAATATATCGTTTTCGGACAGGAGAGGGAACTTATCTTTATGTAGCCGATGAAGAACGTCAGAACATATTACAAAATAACTATAATTTTGTTGAAGAAGGAGAGGCTTTTAAGGTATCTACCGAAATGGATGACAATTTAATTCCCATTTACCGTTTTCGCAACACTAATCTTGCTAGTGCTTACTTATATGTCGGGGAAGAAGAACGACAAACTATATTACAGAGCGACTCCGCTTTTGTGGAAGAAGGTTTAGCTTTTTATACTTATGGTGCAATGAATGAACAAGGGCAAGAAATTTATAGATTTCAAACAAATCCCGGTAGTTATATTTTTGTCGGCGAAGAAGAAAGACAACGTATTTTACAGGACAACTCTAGTCTTACGGAAGAAGGAATTGCCTTTAAGATAAGCTAGTGTCAAAAAAGGTGTCAGGTGTCGCAGTTAAATTAAAGTTATATTTGTATTAAATCGCACAGCATACAAACATCGATCGCACCTTGATGAAAAGCTAAAAATTCGAGCTAAAATGAGGAAAAAAGTGAAAGATTAAGCCCTAATCCACCATCAGAAGATTTTGGGCTTTTAGGTGATTTCTAATAATAAATATACCTGCATGATCCCCCCTAATCCCCCAAAACACAAAGGGGGAATTATAAGGAAGATTGGTAAATTCTTTCTTGGAAACCGCCTTAGTGGGCGATGCCCACCCTTTTACAGCACCGAAAATTGTATGTCGAACTCAGGTAATCTTAGTTGACATTAACAAATTTTGACAAAGAGAAAAACTTAGACCAAAGAAGCCTCAAAAGCGACTCCTTCATTCACAAAACCAAAACCCTCATTAGAAATGGACTCCCATTCTGCTTCTCCCACTAACATATAAGCACCGGTTATAGTTTGCAAACGATAAATGTCATCAGCTTGTTGACTATCCGCACCATAAGCATAAAATGCCAAACCCTCCTCGACAAAATTATCGTGATTGCTTTGGATATTCTGTCTTTCTTCCTCTTCCACATAGAGATATGCACCTGCAACATCTTCATTGCGGAAACGATAGATAGGAATTAAGCCATCTGCTTGTGCAGAAGCCACTTTAAATGCTTCCCCTTCTTCCTCATAACCATAACCACCATCTAATATGGCTTGTTTTTCTTCCTCTGCCACATAAAGATAAGTACCAAAACCAGTACGAAAACGATAAATACTGGTATCGAGTAAAAAGTTTAACGACATTAATTACACTACCAAGTACATCAGAAACTGTTTTAGCAAAAGGTATTAATTGTGCGATCGAAGCAAAGGTATCGATTAATTTATAGATTTTGAGAGAATCATCAGTGAGTTTGATCAGATCATCATTGGAAAAACCCTCAGATTCTAAAGCCTTAGAAAGGATAAAAATATCTTTACCAGAACCACCATTGAGAATATTATTTTCCCCCGAATCCGCAGTGACAAGCATATCATTGCCTTCACCACCAATTGTTGATCTATACCCAAACCACCTAATAGATAATCATTACCCTCACCACCATCTAAGGTATCATTATGCCATCCACCGTCTAAATAGTCATCACCATCTCGACCGAATAAAAGGTCATTTTCATAACCACCATAAATTTTGTCATTACCTTCTCCTCCATCAAGAGTATCATCGCCACGATTGCCAAATATGGTGTCATTGCCCATACCAGCTTCGATCGCATCCATACCGTTTTCTGGTTGTCTAATAGTTCCTGCCGATGTACTGCGATAATCACCGAAAGAACCCACAATAATATCATCTCCACTATTACCGATAAGAGTACGATTTCTTTTTTCTCCGATACTCTGCCGATAAAAACCAAAACCTGTAGCTATTAATATATCGTCTAATTGACTGCCAATGGCATCACTATAACCACTTGTCCCTCTGTATATTGTTTGTTGTTCATCAGGCACACGAATTGTTCCATTAAGAGTGCCATATTCTTTCTCAATATAAGTGGAAGATGAGTAATTTTTAGGAGGTTGTAGATTAAATATATCAATGTCCAAACCATAGTCATTACTGAGTTGTCTGAGATTATCCCGAATCCAATTAAGATTAGCAGTAGAAATAGGATCTTCAATTAAGTAATCTCCATCTACTGACACTGTGGATAAATTACTATTCAAGGTGGGATTTTCAGGATTGTCTGTCACTTCAAAGGTTAAGATTTCATCATCTAATAAATTGCCCTGAGAATCTTCTGCGGTTACATATAAACTGTAAGATCCTTGACATCGGAAAGGTTAAATTGTTAGGGTGTACCAGTGTATAAAGGGCTATATTCAAACCAGCGACGAATTCTCTTGGTGGGATCTGATGTATTAGTGGGATATTCTTGGATACCGTTAGCAATAAAATAGGGGCGATCGCGCCTCATCAAATAGAAATTATCTTCTGACAATTCTGGATTATCGGCTAAAATTTCATTAAGAGATTCCTGATCAAGGGTGAAAAACTTTTCAGGATCTCCTAAGCCAAAGGGTTCAAGCATAAAGTCATTGATTGCCCTTGACCACAAATAATCAACAGGAACTCCATCATAATAATTATTAATGAGATTTAATAATAGAGAAATAGTACCCAACGCTAAAAAGCCTTCTCCATTAATTGCTTGACCGATAAAATTGCGATCGAAGGAAGAAACATTAGCTACAGTTAAATCAGAGGGATTAATACTTGCACCTAAAAGAGTTTCATCACTAATAGATTCAGTAGCGTAGTTGAAAATGGTACTAAACCAAGTACCACCGGAAACGCTAGAAATTGCACCTACTTTTGATACTTCAATCAGACGTGCGGAATGTCGGTTAAAACGTAAATGTAGTTCTAATAGTTCCAATTACTAGGGGGTCATTATTACTATTATTAGCAGGATTTGTCACTACAATCACACCGGGAGTGATACTAATATTATCGTTAACGGCATACTGATAAAATGCTTCTATGTGGAAAGAATTATCATCGTTTCTGATTCTTTCACCGTTGATTCTGATATTGCTTTCCGATTGCCAAGGTTGCAGCCCCACGATAATCCCCCCTAAGTTTCCTTCTTTGAATAAGTCGGGGAATCCTAAGGTTGCCGCCCAATACCAGTAGTCTGATGTACCACGACCAACGGTAAATACTCCATCGTCATAGGAATTAAGATTTTGTACATTGGAATAGCCACCCCATGCACCCAAGACAAATTTTTCTGCTAGTTGCCATGACATAGTTAAGGAGTAGGTGTTGTGAGATGTGTTTATATCATCGTTGGCTAAGGCCAGAGTTTCGGTAAATGCACGACTGTTAGCTGCGATCGCACTTGTGTTATATCCATGTCCGTAAGCGAAAGCAATACCAAAGTTATCATTAGGATAATAGCCGATTTGTCCTAAAAGTCCATAAGCACCATTAAATAAACCTTCTCCTTCATTGGGAGAAGAAGCATCGGAGGCTAAATAACCCACACTCCAACCAAACTGCCCCAAATTGCCTTCTAAAGCTAAACCTGCTCCTTCTCCTTCATAATAAACAAAATTCCGAGTACCAAATACCGATAAGGCACCGCTACCCCCGTCTCCGTCTAAAATGCTAAGAGTATTAGTAAAGTCATCGAATGCGCCTCCAGTAGCTTCTAACCAAAGGGTGACATTGTCACTGATAGGGAAATTATAGTTCAAAACCTCGATCGCCACGTCATTATTATCGGGTTGACTAAAAGCGAGGGTTGCTTGGGGAGTGTTGGCGGTATCGGCAAAATCGGGGAAATTACCTGTAGCTAAACGGGTGTAGAGTAAATCTTTACCCGTGAAACTGGTATTCAATTCTAAACGAGTACGGTTGCCTAACACTGGCACTTGATCAATATTTTCAGTACCGTTGTTTTTTTGTCCCGTGAAAATAGTGGCTAACCCCAATACTACCTCCCCAGTTAACTTGGTGGTGGTAGAAAATTGGTGATCCTCTAAAAAGGCAACTCTACCCTCTAAATTATCGACTCTTGCCCCCAATGCCGCTAATTCTGCTTCAAATTCGCTCATTAAACGCTTTAATTTCTCTATATCTTCTCTTAGCACCGATTCACTCCCTGCAATTAATCTTTCCATCTGTTGCATACAAGCATTTAACCCCGCCGCAAACTCATAACGACTTAAAGCACGATTTCCCCTAAAGGTGCGATCAGGATAGCCTACAATACAACCGTACCGCTCAACTAGACTTCTCAAGGCTTCAAACGCCCAATCCGTAGGGGATACGTCTCTTAGTTGCGAAACGGAAGTGACTTGATTTTGACTTCTTTTGCTATTTTCTTGATTGTAAACTTCTAATTGTTGCAATAAATTATCATTATTAATAGGATTTGCTTTTACTTGAAATGGCGAAGATGCGATCACCGAAGGTGCGACTACATTGATCGCACCTAGTCCAGCAACGAAAAAAACATTAAATAAACGACTATTCATTTGCTCAAATTCCTCACGCAAAAATTATTAAACTTAGATTTTTTCTAATCCAACTATTATGACTAATTTTATTAATTGTTTCAATACCCAAAGGGGGGATCTATAACATTGAATATTTTTTATGTTTATAACCATCGTTTTTAGCTATAACCTTTATATAATAGGAATTTAAAAAATAGCTGTCTAGTATAAAATTGCTATTTATTATTTAATTTGAGTATGATTATTTCAAAAAATCGGAAATTTTAATAATTATTTAATATTAACAAATGAATAAATGTTCATTAAATCAATAACTGAAAATAAATTATTTTGCTCATTTAAAATTGTTGAGAAGGAGGTGCGATCGCATCTTATTTAGTTAAACATATTTTTATGGTATCGATAATCAACTAAAAACTTAGCCTCTAAAAAAACTAATTAAAAATTATTTTTAATTAATGCCAAAAAGAAAAAATAAAAAATGGGAACTGGATCAAGAAAGAATCGGTCAAGTAAAATATCAGGAAAAGAGTTAAGATAAGTACAATTTTCCGAAAAAGATTATTGCTTGATTCTTTTTCTTATGGCAATATTTCAGTGTGAGTAAAATATCAATTCTTAGTATTTTTGTAACAAATATGTTCAAATCCTTATTCCCTCAAAAAATTTCAGTATTAGCCTTAACGGCATTAGCGAGTTTACTACCTTTCAACTCTGTCAAAGCCATTACTTTTCAGGAAACAGAAGTAACTCAAGAAGAATTTATCGCCGTGGCCCAACCCTTTGGCGAAAATAAATATAATTTAATTGTCATAGAACAAATACCCAACAAAAATAAATGTTGGAATGAAGTAGGTGCAAATCCTGTTAACGTGGACTTATTGTTAGCTAATTTTGATTTTAGTGGTCATTGTCGCCGTAGCACTGATGCTAATGGTTATTCCATCCGCTATGATGATCAAGATTATGGTTTGGAATATATACTTAACTTAGTAGAAAGAGACGGAAATCTGGTTTTAATAGGGGTAAATCGCCGCAATCCGGGGCAACCTCCCGTGGTAATTGGTACGGCTCAAGGTTTAAATGGTTCTCCCATGAAAATTATTTTAAACCCCGGTTGGCGTTTTACCAAAAGAACTTATGAAGGAAAAGTTTTAGGTCATGTTTATTTTAGCTTTGATTCGGCCTCTGCCCCTCAAAATACTGCACCTAGTATGGTAGAGCAAGGTGGCAACAACAATAATCTACCAACTGTTATAGAGTCTGTTTCTGAGGAAGAAATTTTACAACAAGGCACTGTACAAGAAATAGTCGCTCCCAGTGTTGAACCTCGTAAAGAAGTGGATAAATCTGGAAAATATATGAGAACCCTAGAGAATCAAAATATGAATTCTAACACCGTTGAGGAGAAAACGTCTTCTTCCAATAGATCCTCTGACAGATATAATTTAGGACGAACTCGTTTTCAGCGAATGAATAATAACTAGACTCTGTCTTAAAATTGATTTCTTTTTTTATTGATGGAAACGTGCTTTTGCGGATCGCCAAAAGAAAGGGCTTGGTTTTCCTAGGATGGGTTAAATTTCGTCAATCTCGCCCCATCCCTGACGGTTTTGTAGTCAATGACTCCCGTTGAGTGCGACCTGAATTGGTTATTTTGATTACGACACCCTGTCGTCTGGTGATTTCTACCATCAGCCCTGGTGGAAATCACTTTCGTAAGTGCGGTAGCACCCTAGTAGGTAAGGAAACAGGTGGAATGCAGACCCCAAATGTAGTCAAAACTGTTAGGCACTCCGAACCCACATTATCACATTATTACTTATTACTGAAAATGCTAAGTCGAGTTGCTAATTCTATTTACTGGTTAAACCGCTATATTGAACGGGCGGAAAATGTTGCTCGTTTTATTGATGTCAACTTACATTTAATGCTTGATTTGCCAAAGGATATAAGTCAACAATGGCAACCCTTAATTTATACTACAGGAGATTTGGAACTTTTTAAGACGTATTACGCAAAAATCAATGGCGAAAATGTCATTCAGTTTCTCACCTTCGATCGCAATAATCCTAATTCAATTATATCCTGTGTCCAAAAAGCTCGTGAAAATGCCCGTTCTATTCGAGAAATTATTTCGTCGGAAATGTGGGAGGAAGTTAATACTTTCTATTTAATGTTGATGGAAGCATCCTCAAGTCAACTTTCCGAGACTTTACCAGATTTTTTTGCTAAGGTGAAAATGTCTAGTCATCGCTTTGCAGGGGTAATGGATGCCACCATGAGTCATAATGAGGGGTGGCATTTCGGACAAGTCGGGCGACTTTTAGAAAGGGCGGATAAAACGGCTCGTATTCTCGATGTTAAATATTTCGTCTTGTTACCTTCGCCAGAGTGGGTTGGCACTCCCTTAGATCAAATTCAATGGATTGCTTTGTTAAAATCTGCTAGTGCTTATGAAATGTACCGTAAATATCAACATCGTATTAACCCCAATAATGTGGCAGAATTTTTGATCTTAAATCGACAGTTTCCTCGTTCTGTTCATTTTTGTTTGTTACAAGCTAAACAATATTTGCATGAAATTACCAACACCCCAATAGGATCTTGGTGTAATGATGCGGAGCGATCGCTCGGTAAGTTATGCTCTAATCTGGGTTATTTAACGATAGAAGACATTATGGAATCGGGTTTACACGAATTTTTAGATCAGATCCAAAGTTCTATTAATGACGTGGGCGATCGCATCTACTCGACTTTTTTTGCTATCAGTGCCTAGTAGTCTGTCAAGTTTGAATTGAGGGATAGAGTCTCTTGAGTTTAATACGAGCATCATTCGTAGTAAATCTCCAATCAATTGAATTTAATTTTTCTAGGAGTTACGCATTGACAAATTAACTTAAATATGTTGTTGAAAATAATCTGCTCATGTTTAGAGTGCCATCGCTCTAGGAAAATGAGCAAAAAGATGGTAAAATTTAGTAAAACTAAGCTATTTTCTCTTTTCTTTCCATGACTCCTACCAATAAACCTAAATGCAATTCACAGACGAGATAGTTCGCTTTTACATAGTCATTTTGTCACAAGAATTAGATTT
>CAYPDC010000115.1:7381-12677 GCA_964409355.1 uncultured Cyanobacterium sp. | reverse complement strand
GGGAATAAAGTTGTATAACTTTTCAATCCCTTGCATCGTAAGTCTTTAGAGATGAAAATAATTTAGATTTTCAAGATATTAATTATATCGTTAAAAGAACTAGAAGTGATCGCTTCGGGATCTGCGATGCAGTACGCACCTTCTGACAATTTTTCATCGTCTTGTCAAAGATATAATCAAAATGTTAAAGTATTAGTAATCAATAAACTACATTGATCATAAGAAGATACGATCGCACCGATTTTAGCCCTAGTGACGGCAACATGAAGTAAAGATCGCTCTTGTTGAATAAAATTAGCTTTGGTGGTTTCATCAGTCAATCTACCCAAGACAGATTGTAAGGGAAGAATGTCATCATTGACACAAGGAATTAACATATAATCAAACTGCAATCCCTTCACTCGGTGCATAGTGGCAACCCTTAAACCATCGATGGCTTGATTATCTCCTTCATCTCTACTGATTTTGATGGTTTTGATTTGATATTGGTTGAGTATAGCCTCATAAGTGTCAACCAAATAACCCCCTTTATCATTAGCGTAATATCTACGCTAATCGTTTTTCATTTGTCCAAAGTCCAGTAATGCAACTTAAATGCGTCTTAGCTTATGAGTTTAATGTTATGGAAGGTAATTCACCGAAAAATTGTCTATAATCTCGACAAAAATGACCTAAACTCCAAAATCCACACATATTAGCCACTTCCTCTACGGTAGTTTCTTTTGGATTTACTATGGCTAATATTTGACGAACTCGATTTAATCGCAGTATCTTTAAATAGGCGATCGGACTTAACCCTGACACTTCCTTGAAACTATAATTAATAGTGCGACTCCCTGCGTGTAAAGCCCGACAAATATCTTTAAGGGTAATAGGTTGATCTAAATTGGCGATCATAAAATCCCTAGCTTCTTGAAAGAGTTTAGCACGGAAACTCGGACTTAATTGTAGAGATGTTTCATTCAAAGGATAAGGAATAGAGTTAATAAGTAGGGGAATAAAATCTTCGAGAATTAGTTTTTCTAACAACGGTTGTTTAAGTATATGGGGAGATTTTTCTACAGAACGAAAGATTCTTTTCAGGTAAATTTTAATAGTGGTAATAGTCTCAGGTAAAAAAAGGTGATTATTCGCCAATAAACGATAATCTATATCAGATCGATCGAGGGCTTCAAGGCAATCCTGAAAAGTTTTTTTTTCAATGCGAAAAAGGGCTAATTCCATATTTGCCGATAAAATGGAATCCACCTCTCGGCTATAGTCGAAGCCAAACAGATGCTGAGAATCTATAGGCAAACCATGAGAATAATAAGGGATAGTAGTATTATCCTTCAACAAACAAGCAAATTCAATAAAACCTTCTGATTTATCACCTCTTGCCTGTAAAGTACAACTAGATTTGACTTTAACAAATTGAGCTAATCCAAAATCCAGAAGATTGATTTGATATTCAAAAGGTGCTTTTGTCAGTTGGGTGAAGCGATAGTGACGTTTTTGATTTAATACTGCCGAAAATTGATCCAGATCATCAAAGTTCTGATTTTGAATAATTATTTCTGATTGATTTTGGTTTTCATCCTTAAGTAATGACATAAATCCCTAACTATTTTTAAGAATCTTAAAAAAATATTAATTTTACAAACATTAATAAAAAAAGAGTGCAATTTTTGAATATCCATATCACGATAACATGATCTATGGTTTTGGTATCAAAAATTTTAGACAAAATAAATATATGCCAAAGGGTAAACCAAATATACTCATTCTTTGGGGCGATGACATTGGACAAAGTAACCTTAGTTGTTATACTGGTGGATTGATGGGTTATAAAACCCCGAACATCGATCGCATTGCTAATGAAGGTGTCCGTTTTAATCATTACTATGCCGAACAAAGCTGTACCGCAGGTCGAGCCGCATTTATTACGGGTCAAAGCGTATTTCGTACGGGATTAAGTAAGGTCGGTTTGCCTGGTGCTGCGGTCGGTTTTCAAGCCGAAGACCCTACCATTGCTGAGTTATTGAAACCTCTGGGTTATCGTACAGGACAATTTGGGAAAAATCATTTCGGCGATCGAGATGAACATTTACCAACAATGCACGGCTTTGACGAATTTTTCGGCAATTTATATCATCTTAATGCGGAAGAAGAGCCTGAATTAGCGGATTATCCTGATCCCGAAGAATTTCCTGAATTCCGTCAAAAGTATGGTCCTCGTGGTGTACTCCACTGTTGGGCTGATGGCAAAGGTGGTCAACGCATTGAAAACACTGGAGCTCTGACCAAGAAACGCATGGAAACCATTGATGATGAGTTTCTCACCGATGCTAAACGTTTTATTCGGGATGCCAATTCTGCGGATGAACCTTTCTTTCTTTGGTTTAACACCAGTCATATGCACTTCCGTACCCATTGCAAACCCGAAAGTAAAGGACAAGCAGGGCGTTGGCAGTCGGAATACCATGATACGATGATTGACCACGACAAGCACATTGGCGAAATGCTGAATTTGCTAGATGAGTTGGGTTTAGCGGAAGACACCATTGTGATGTATAGCACCGATAATGGACCTCACATGAATAGTTGGCCCGATGCAGGGATGACTCCTTTCCGTAATGAGAAAAACTCTAACTGGGAAGGTGCTTATCGTGTTCCTGCTATGGTGCGTTGGCCCGGTAAAATTCCTGCTGGGGAAGTTATTAACGGCATTGTCAGTCACTTGGATTGGTTGCCTACTCTGTTAGCGGCGGCGGGTGAACCTGAGATTAAGGAAAAATTACTCAAGGGTCATCAAGTTGGGGATAAAAATTTCAAAATTCATTTGGACGGTTATAACCAATTGGATTATTGGACAGGGAAAACCGAAAAGAGTGCGCGCAAAGAATTTTTCTACTTCTCCGATGATGGCGATCTAACGGGTTTACGTTACGATAATTGGAAGATCGTTTTCATGGAACAACGGGCGACAGGAACTCTACAAGTATGGGCTGAACCTTTTACTCCTTTACGAGTTCCAAAAATCTTTAACCTGTTGACTGATCCTTACGAACGAGCAGATATTACCTCTAATACCTATTGGGATTGGATGTTAGATCATGCGTTTATGTTAGTTCCTGCTCAGGCGATCGCTGGGGAATTTTTAGCAACTTTTCAAGATTATCCTCCCCGTCAAAAAGCGGCGAGTTTCAGTCTAGAAAATGTTTTGGAAAAATTACAATCTGGTCTGTCTGGTCATTAAGGTTTTAATTAGGTGTGCAGCTTCGCTGTGCCTTTGGCATCGCCTTTTATTTTCTTTAGCGAGAAGTAAGGGGCGATCGTGTACAATAAGCATAAAACTTCAGGAAAAAAATAATGGACTATCGTGAACGAATTACCATTAATTCCGCTATTCGTAGCGGTAAACCCTGCATTATTAACACTCGAATTGCTGTTAATGATATTTTTGATTATTTAGGTGGTGGAATGACTATTCAAGAAGTTTTGGATGACTTTCCCGATCTAACTTTAGAAGATATACGAGCTTGTTTTGCCTTTGCCGCTAACCGCGATCGTCATTTAATGACTATTCCTGATGAAATTACTGTTTGATGAAAATTTATCACCCAAATTACCACGTTTACTTGCCAACGAATTTCCAAACAGTCTTCATGTTAGGGATTGCGGTTTAAAAGGTTTTTCCGATGAAGTTATTTGGGAATACGCAAAAAACAATGATTTTACCGTAATTTCTAAAGACTCAGATTTCTATCAGCGAGCTTTGCTTTATGGACATCCACCTCAACTTATTTGGCTTCGTATTGGCAACTGTAATCGTGATACTCTCTTAAGATTAATCACAAAAAACAAAGATCAAATTTATGCTTTTTTTGAAGCCCAGACTGACTCATTATTAGTGATTAATTGATTGCTTTTTAGTGAGAAGTAAGGGGTGGTCATCTCAATGCTCAAAAATTTTTAAAAAATGATTTAACACAATTAGTGACTATAAAAATCCATGAAAAAACTGATCAGAACCCTTTTTTCTGCAATGGTATTAACCTTTGCTATCTCCGTTCCAGCATTTGCTAAGGGAGAAATCAGCGTTGAACATTCTGACGGTATAATAGAATCATACTCTAATGTTACTATATCTGATACGGCTGACATTCTTTATTTTGAAGACCCAGATACGGGAACAATCCTGATGATTTCTAAAAAAGGTTGTAATCCTGAAGGTGAATTATTACTTTGTAAAGAAGCGCGTATGGGGGTTGATACCCATGGGGTTATCGAAGAACTAGGGGTTGAACAAATCTTTTTGTTTATTAACCCCACCCAAGAAGCCCAACCGATTAAAAATTCTGAAGTTACCTTGAGTCCGGGTACTGTTTTATTGGAAGCGTCCACCAATAAAGGAAGCTATATTACGGGTTTAGGAAAAATTGATGCTACCACCAAACCAGCAGGAGCATCCCGATGAAAACCAGTATTTTTGTATCTCTCATTTTTTCTCTGACTTTACCCTTAGCAATGCCCATTGATCCAGCTTTTGCGATCGCTTTAAATCATCAAAAAGATAACCTAACAAGCCCAGAATCTTCTACTCTCATTGCCCGTGAAAGAGGTGGCGGTAATCGTGGTGGTGGTAATCGTAGTGGCGGTGGTAATGGTAATCGTGGCGGTGGTTTAAGTCGTTCTTCGGTGGGAGCTAATGGCACTGGTCGAGTTAACCGTGATCAGCCTCGAACGGTCGATCGAAGTCAACGCACAGTCAATCGTAGTGAAAAAGGTTTTGATCGTTCTTCGGTGAAAGCAAATGGCACTGGTAGAATTAATCGAGATCAGTCTCGAACAGTCGATCGTTCCAATATTAACCGTGATCGCAATATCGATCGTAATGTTGACCGTAATATTGATCGCAATGTTGACCGTAATATTAACCGTAATGTAATTGTTAATCCCAGAGGAAATGTTTGGGGTGGAAGCGCTTGGGGTTGGAATGGCGGTCGAGCGTGGTATCCCAATACCAGTTACTGGGGCGGAGGTTTTTGGGCTGCAACCGCAATTACTGCGGGGGTGACGAGTGCGATCGTTAATGCAAATAATAATCCTACCTATGTTGTCATTCAGCCAAACACTCCCGGTTATACGCTATTTGATAGCTATGGATTGACTCAGGTTGAATGTATCGAAAATAACAATCAAGTGTATATCTATGGGCCACAGGATAGTTTAATTTGCGCCAATCCTAACAGTATTGTTAGTGCAGGTTATTACGAGGTGAATCCCGACGATTTAACCCTGATTGCTCGTTAGT
>CAYPDC010000115.1:0-7281 GCA_964409355.1 uncultured Cyanobacterium sp. | reverse complement strand
AAATTAATTACGACTTTAGCGATCGCCTTTTCCATGACTTTAGGGGCTAACATTTCTCAACAAAGTTTTAATATTAAGCAAGTTGTTGCAGAGCAAAAATTAGTCTTATTGGGGGAGAGAGTTGTTACAGATAAGGTAGATCACGATACGATTCCCGTTACAGTCGCAAGGGGTGATTTTAGTAGCATCAAATTTACGGTTAAGGATCATGCCGTCAAAATTGATCGGCTAGTAGTTCACTATGGTAATGGAGAACCAGATAAAATCGAAATCAGATCTGTTATTCCTGCTGGTGGGGAATCACGGGTAATTGATTTAAGAGGGAGCGATCGTGTTATTAAAAAAATAGACTTGTGGTATGAAACAAAGTCTTTAGGACGACAACGGGCTATGGTTCGTGTTTATGGCATCCGTTAATTAATTTAAGGCGATCGAACACTTTTTATCTTTCTTGATGGAGGGTAAAGGGTAATTTTATTTTAAACATTCGTTAAAAATTAAAAATTTCTATATTTCTGACTGAAACTTGTGCAAAAAGATTCAATACCCATAAGAACGGAACTATTCCGATTTATTTTTGCAACCCTCGGTGGTATAGTTTTCTATGCCATTACAAGCCATCTACCAGAATTAATTTCTGCCTTCACTTGTGCCGTGGTGATTATCACACTTTCAGGGTTGTCCAGTACTCGTAAAACCCATCCTTGGCTCTGGTGGGCTAATTTAGGTGCGATCGCAGGTGCTGTGGGAGGAACAGCTTTAGTAATTGCTAATCCTCAAGAGTTGATGATCAAAACTGAGTTTACAGACAGAGTTGTAAGTATTGCTTTTTTAGGGATTGCTGGTATAGTTTCAGGGCTTTTTATCGGTAAAGGTTCTCATGATTTAACCCTACCCCGTCCCAAAGACTTTATCAAGGGCGCGAGTGCCTTAACCACCGTTGCCTATGCCTTGATTGTCACCCTTAAATTTATTTTTGAAGGACTCGATCCTGCCCGAACTCTTTCTAGTCGCCTTAGTACAACAACAACAATTCTAGTTGCTTCTCTAGCCATTCCGGGTTGGCTTGGCTATCGTCTAGGCTATTACAAATTTTTAAAGCGGAAAAAATCACCCTCAGATTCCTAAATTTATACTTTTAACATTATGGCTAAATTTACTCCTCCCAGAATTCATGTTTTAACCAAACCCACAGGGGCAATTTGTAATCTTGACTGTTCCTATTGTTTTTTCTTAGATAAAGAACAACTTTATCCGGGCAGTAAATTTCGCATGACGGATGAAGTTTTAGAAACCTATATTCGACAACTAATTGAAAGTCATAAAACCCCTCAAGTCACCGTTGCTTGGCAGGGAGGCGAACCAACTTTAATGGGGGTAGATTTTTTTAGAAAGGCGATCGCTTTTCAAGAAAAGTATCGTAAACCGGGGATGACTTTTGAAAATACCTTGCAAACTAATGGCACATTATTAAACGATGAATGGTGTGAATTTTTTAAAGAAAACAATTATCTCATTGGCTTGAGTTTAGATGGACCAAGAGAATTACATGACGCTAATCGAGTAGATAAAGCAGGTCGCCCTACTTTTGATAAAGTGATGAAAGGTGTTAGACTTCTGCAAAAACATGGGGTTGAATACAATATATTAACAACGGTTAATCGAGTTAATGCTGATCATCCTTTGGAAGTTTATCGCTTTTTAAGAGATGAAGTTAAAACCACTTGGATACAATTTATTCCTGTCATTGAACGAGTAAATCAAGACGGTAGAACCCTTTATCAAGATGGAACGACAGTTTCTGAAAATTCTGTTTTACCTGAACAATTTGGTAATTTTTTGATCACTATTTTTGATGAATGGGTACGCAAAGATGTCGGTAAAATTTTTGTCCAAACCTTTGAGGCGGCGGTAAGAAGTTGGCTAGATTTACCTACAGGAATGTGCTTTTTTTCTCCTACCTGTGGCTATGGCGTTGCTTTAGAGCATAATGGCGATCTTTATTCTTGTGATCATTTTGTAGAGCCTGATTATTTATTGGGAAATATTCAAGATACTTCTATGATTGAAATGGTCAGTAGCGATCGACAATTTAAGTTTGGTCAAGATAAATTAAATACGTTACCAAAATATTGTCGAGAGTGTGAAGTCAGATTTGCTTGTCATGGTGAATGTCCGAAAAATCGTTTTATTTTAACCCCCGATGGCGAACCCGGTTTAAATTATCTTTGTGCAGGTTATAAAGCCTTTTTTACTCACATTGACGAACCTTTAAAAATGATGGCTAATTTACTAAAACAGGGAAGGGAAGCCACTGATATTATGTCGAAACTAGCGGTTAAAGATCGGGCAAAGAACAAACCAGTTGGTTTTGCTAAAAAGGTTTATAGCAAATAACGAGTTAGTTAGGACATTATCAAACGGTGAAAGTTAATCACAGCAAAAAGTTACCTTTTGGCTTCTGCTATACCCATCAGTAAAGGTAATCACAATAGACATCTCCAGAAAAGATTTTTCTTTGGCTTGTAGTAAGGGCTTCAGCCCTTTTCTGACCAAATACGATCGAAGTCTATTGTGCGTAACGTCAGTTATTAAATTCTCATATTTTTTGAAGATTATTAAATTTATTGAGGGGTTTTTTATGTTTTTACAATTCAGTTTATTACTGGTTTTGCTCGGTAGTTTTATGCCCAAAGCGATCGCCCAAGAAGTCATAAATCAAGAATCCACTTTTTTTACGGAAACATCAACTCAATCTTTGGAGGAATTGCGCCAATCCAACGCTACCTTTTCCGTTAACGAAGAACCCTTTTCCCAAATTAATTCCGTCAATCAATTACGAGATGTTAGCCCCGATGATTGGGCTTATGAAGCTCTCAGAAGTTTGGTTGAACGCTATGGTTGTATCGTCGGCTATCCCGATCACGAAGTGGCGCTGCGCGATCGAACCTTTAGAGGCGATCGCGCCTTGAGTCGTTATGAATTTGCGGCGGGATTAAATGCTTGTATGCAACAAATGGAAAGATTAATTGCTTCTAGTGAATCAGTTATGAAAGAAGATATTGAGAAACTAAAGCGATTAATGCAAGAATTTGAGACAGAATTAGCCACTTTGGGAGCAAGAGTTGATAGCCTAGAAGGTAGGGTTGCCTTTTTAGAAGATCATCAATTTTCCACAACCACAAAATTAATGGGATCGGCTATTTTTAGTCTGTCTGATGTTTTTGGTAATAGTGGCGATCGCAATCAAGCAGTGTTGCAATATCGAGCTAACTTAAATCTTGTGACGAGCTTTACAGGTAAAGATACTTTAATTACCAGCTTTTTTGCAGGAAACACTCCTATTAGTACCAGTTTTAATTTACCCGGAATTGATGTCCCCACTGATTTTGGTACAGATTTTACCATTCAAACCGCCGAAGGAACTCTATCTTCCCAGTTTGCTGGTAATACCAATAATGATCTCAAAATGTTGGCACTACAATATATTTTTCCCATTGGCGATCGCCTCTTGATGAATATTACAAGCAGTTCTACCGCCTACCAACCCTTTGTGCCAACCCTCAACCCCTTATTAGATGATGCCAGTGGAGGACGAGGAACTCTCTCCGAATTTGGGCAACGTAACCCAATTTATGCCCTCGGTGGAGGTGGTACAGGGGTAATGATGAATTACCAACTGTTTGATACTCTTAAACTATCTGGAGGTTATTTAGCCGATGGACTACTAGCAGGTAGCCCAGAAGAAAAACAAGGATTGTTTAATGGTGGTTATGGGGCTTTAGGACAGTTAACTTGGCAACCTTCAAAACATTTTTCCATTGCGGCGGTTTATCTCAATGCTTACAGTAACCCCGGACGGTTTGGTTTTAACTACAACGGTTTAGGGATAGCAGGTACAGCCGTTGCCAATACTTTAGCAGGACAAGATGTTTTATTTGGCGATCGCCTCGGCATTTCTCAATATCCTGTGATTAGCAATTCCTACGGAGTTAACCTATCTTGGCAACCCAGTCAAAATATTGCCCTTAGTGGTTGGTTTAGCACTACTAACGCTCGATTAATTGGGCAAGGAGACGGTAATATTCTCAGCTATGCTTTAACTTTGGGCTTTCTGGACGTTGGCAAAGAAGGCAATTTACTCGGTTTTGTCTTTGGGGCGCAACCCTACTTAACCAGTTTTACGGGGGGAAATCCCCAACCCTTTAAAGTAGATGTTCCTATTCATTTAGAGGGTTTTTATCGCCATCAAATTAATAACAATATTTCCCTTACACCGGGGTTAATTTGGCTAGTTTCACCGAACCAAGATAATAGCAATGGCAGTGATGTAATTGCTGTTCTTCGTACAACTTTTGTTTTTTAAACTCAGAAAATGTATTAAACTTCGGGACTATTATCATCGCTATATGCGTAGCATCTATTCTCCAACACCTTCACGATTAAACTTCTACTTCTCAAGATAACATTATGAAAAATGACAACAGTATGCAACAAGACATCTTAAAAACTGGTATTCAGGTGACACCAGAAACCTACATCCGTGCGGAAACTGATCGACAATTCGCTGAGATCGCCAAAATGGCAGGAGGGATCAATCGCTTTTATCACTTCCGCACTCCCACCCCCTTAGATAAACAAAATGTCGTGCGGATGAACCGTGATACTCTCTACTCTATGGGCGTTGTCGATACCTCTAAAGGTGCAACAATTACTGTCCCAGAACTACCAAAAGATCGCTACGCCTCGGTGTATCTCGTGGACAATGACCATTATGTGCCGTTCGTCATCTACACTACGGGGACACACGAATTGCCGAAAGATACTAAATATTTAGCCCTAGGCATCCGTATTCAAGTGTTTAATCCGAATGATCCAGACGAAATCGCTTTGATTAATAAGTTGCAGGATCAGTTCATTATCAAAGCTAACAACGCCGATCCATTTGCCAAACCTGAATGGGATCAGCAATCCCTCAGCGCCCTAACGGTAAAATATGAAGAGGAATTCAAGAAATTTGCGAAGTATCCCTCCGACTGGCAAGGTCCGCGCGGTAAAGTCAACGAGCAAACCCGTCACTTGGCAGCAGCAGGTGCTTGGGGTCTCTTCCCCGAATGGGATGCCACCTATATCATTTATAGCGGTAATCACAGTGCCAACGTGTGTCACACTGCCACCTACGCCGTCCCAGAGAACAAAGCCTTCTGGTCTATTTTGGTTTACGGTAACGACGGATTCATAAAGAGCGAGAACAGTCTGGTCAATTCCTCCAATGTAAAGCTGAATGCTGATGGCACGTTCACCGTTTATTTCGGCTCTAAGGAACTTTGTGGTGGTGTTCCGAATCGGCTCGATGTGACCGAAGGCTGGAATTTCCTCATGCGAGTCTATCGTCCTGGGGAGTCTGTGCTGAATGGAAGTTACAAACTCCCCCAAGCAGTAGCCCTCGAAAGTAAAGAGGTAAAATCCTCAAAGTTCGCTTCACCAGCCGATTTTGGAGTTACAGATTATGCTTACAGAATCTCGGAAACCGATTTCAATATCAAACGAAGTCTTGCTAAAACTGGTATCAACGAGTGGGCGCATCAGAGTGATGTCAGTAATGTCAAGACACAACAAGTCATCCGAGAAAATCAAGATGTGATTTATTCTAGCGCTGTCGTTGATGTCCGAGATGGTGCGACTTTCTCTGTACCGACAAGCAAAACTTATCACATTATCGAGGTCATTGATCAGCAAAACTATATTGTAGATGTGGTCTATCCCGGCAAAACCCTCACCATTACGCCAGAAAACCTGACTTACGGGAACTACGTTTACTTAAATATGAGGATCAAAAGGCTTCCAGATTCAGAAGGTGGCATTGAAGCTACCCGCAAACTTCAGAAGATGGCAACGATCGAGGCGAAGTCCGCAGTTCCCTATACAACTCCTGATATTACGATCGAGCAGACGAAGATGGAAACGATCCGCCAAGCACTGATCAAGGACGTTCAAGCTGGAAAACTACCCGACACCAGTAGATCGATCGGTGGACCGTATCAGACCGATCCCCAAGCTCATTTATATGCCACCGCCTACGGATGGGGAGGGCTATCGGTTGAACACGCAGCTTATCTTCCGATCGAAAACCAAACGGACATCAAGGAGGGCAAGGCTGTGCCATCGAGCATCACCTTCACACCGCCAGAAATTGATTACGATCGAGGTGGTTTCTGGTCAATCACGACTTACGACAGTGAAGGTTGGTTGGGCAAGGATAAGGCTGCCATTTCTAATTCAGAGGCTACTGCTAACCCAGACGGTTCTTACACAATTCGGTTCAATTCTCCTGACAGCTCGAACAATATTGAGACACCTTCGCCGTTCACCGCACTCCTGCGAATCTATGTTCCTAAGTCAAAGGATAGTGTCATCGAGTATCTAAAAAATGAAAGCGCAAACTTGGTAATCAAGTAAACCCTCATCCGCCTCTTGGGAATGATGTCGAACCAATCTCTTTGAGAGTGAGAGGAAATTGATCGATAGTTCTACAAGAGCGGGGAAGTCGATCGCTTCTAGGGGATTTCCAAAAAAGAATTTTTCAATCTTCTTTCTATCATGATAATTCCCCCTTTAAATATATAATTGAATCAATCAAAATAAACAACTTCACTCGGATAATATATGAAAAAAAGCAATCAAAACAAACTTCAATTTCTAACTGCTATATTTTCCATCTTTACCCTTGGACAAACTTTAGCATTAACTCCTCAAGTTTCGGCGGAAACCGTTAAAAGAGTAAATGGACGTTGTAAACTAACTACTGATGACGCTAAGGTGTTTGATGGACATTGCACCTTTAAACATAAGCAAAGAGATGGTGTTGATGTATTTGCCATTAACTTAGATAATGGTCAAGATTTTCGCTTCCGTGGGCGTAGTCTTAATGCTTTACAAGTAGAGGATTATAGTGGAGTTCATAATGTCAACTTCAAAAGTCAAGACGGTAGCGATCGAGATGTCTTTCGTTGGAATAATAACGATGGCAATAATAAATTAGTAGTGAAGTTAGATAATGAAACTCCTGCCAACGCAGACACAAATATTTCTAGTGAAGATGCCGTAGGAACTTTAATTGGTATCGGAATTGGGGCATTAGTGAGTAATCTTATTTCTGGTGGGAATAATTCCGATTCCAACAATCCTAAACCTTCACAACCAACGATGAGTCAACGCCCCGACAATATTGCCGATATTGCTCAAGCTAAGGGAATGCCAAGATTTAATGCTACTTGTCCA
>CAYPDC010000114.1:0-12914 GCA_964409355.1 uncultured Cyanobacterium sp. | reverse complement strand
TGAATCTTGGCAAGTTTGATTCTGCCTTACCCCTAACTATTGAGTGGATACATAATATTGCACTTAAGTTAGAATTTAAGGGTGTTAGGTTCGATCGAGAAATCAAAGATTTTTTAGGACAAGAAATTAACTTAAAAATTGACTTTTTTAACAAATCCATCACTTACCCTCATTAATTTCTTAATGAAGCAAAACTATCAGCCATCGCTTTATCAATTTATTTAGCATCCTTATTAATTATACCTAAAAGTGAATTAAAATTATTAGTGTTAGATGATGTATTAATTGGTTTAGATATGTCTAATCGTTTACCAATTATTGATATATTAGATACCTATTTTCACGATTATCAAATTATTTTAATGACTTATGATAAAGAATGGTATGAAGTATTAAAAATGAGAACAAAACCTCAAGAATGGAAATATATTGAACTTTATACATCTCAAACTGATACATCAGAAATGCCGATTTATGTAGAAGATAGAAAGTATTTAGAAAAAGCTCAATTTCACTTAGATAATAATGATTATAAAGCAAGTGCTATTTATTTAAGAACAGCATTTGAAACAATTGTACAAAGTTTTTGTAGTAAAAAACGCTTAAAAATCCCCTATAAAAATAAATTTAAAGAGTTATCTATTGGAGATTTTTGGAATGCTATTAAAGAACAAAAACCTAAAAAAAATAGCGGAGAATTATATGTAAATGATGCCATGAGTTTTTATATTGAATTATATCGAGGTATTATTCTTAATCCATTAAGTCATAATGAGATTGCAAACATTCCCAAAAGAGAAATTCAAGAAGCAATTGATTTAATAAAAAAATTGCAAAAAATTTTCGTTGAAAAATAATTGTCTCTGAAAAGTTCGATCGAGTATAATTTTATTAAATATTTCATAGACAAATAATTTAAAACTAATTAGAGTAAAGATATGAAAATTATTGAAAAGAAGTAGTTATTATGAGAAAATCATATATTATTTATGCTGATGTTTGTTGTTTAAATCGTCCCTTAGATGATCCACAACAATCAAGGATCAAATTAGAAGCCGAAGCCATGATTTTTATTCTTGAAAAATGTCAACAACAAGAATGGATATTAGCTAATAGTGATGCAATTAAATTTGAAATTCTGAAAAATACTAATCCCATCAAAAAAGAACAATTGGAAAATATTATTTCTACTACTACTTGTTATTTTGATAGTAATGAAACCATAGAAAACTTAGCTGAAACATTAATAAAATTGGGATTTAAACTTTATGATGCTTTACATATAGCGTTTGCTCAATATTATCAAACAGATGTATTTTTAACAACGGACGATCGACTTTTAAAAAAAGCCAAAAATTATCCAGATTTAATTATAATTAAAGTAGAAAATCCCGTTATTTGGCTAATGACAATCTTACAGGAGGAATAACCATGAAATTAGCAGAAATTAGACAACAAGGATATAAAGCCTTAATTGACTCTTTAGGAGTAGTGGGAATGTTAAAATTTCTTCAACAAATGGAAGTAGGTTACGGAGATTATACTAATGAAAAATATCAATTGCAAGAACCAAGTTTAGATGAATTTAAAGCATTTGTAAAAGAAAAAAAAGCAGAAAAAATAAGAGATAATTATCAATTATAATCAATTAAAAAAGTCCTAACAATTTCTTTTTGTCCTTCATAGTTACCTAATATTTCAAGATCAACTTGAGAGCGATCGCCGTACTCATCTTTTTCTTTAGCTATAGCATCTTTCTAACAATGAACTGAATTTATTGTAACTTAAATCCGTTCAGAATAACATCTAACTTTTCAGTATCTTTCGCCATAACCTATACAAAACGATGGTTACAGGACATTTTTTTGATGTCTTTTTTTTATCCCCTTGTCATAAGCATAGTCTATGTGCATAATAGTAAATAAATTAATAAAGAAAATCATGGCTAGTATAAATATTTATATCAATGACTCCATGAAGGAGGAAATGGGTTCGGTGGAAGCCAACTGGTCTGAGATTTGCCGTCAAGCTATTACTATAGAAATGAGTAGGATAAAAGGCGGTGAAATCACCTACGAACCCAAAAACTTTGATCTTGGTAATTGGGATCATTGTTCTTTTGAGGAGAGTTTCAATAATGATAGTGTGATTATTAAACCTTATGTAGATCATGCTGATCCAAAATTGCGTAATACCGTTAAGGTTGCCTCTCAGTGGTTAGAGGAAATTAAACGAGAAATGGCGATCGCACGTTTAGATGGTAATTCTTTAGGGGATTTCTTTCACGGAGTCAGGAAAATAGAAGTTCTCGAACCAGGGAAAACGTGGAAAACAGGTTATTTAAAGATTAATTATCACATCGATTTTTACTTTGAAGATGACAACATCCCAACGGATACCCTAGAGGCGGAAATCGTGGAAAATTCAGACAAAGAGATGATTCTTGTCGATGATAGGGGAGGCGCGTGCTGCGAAGCAGATCCCGAAGGGATCGATTCTTCCCTACAATTAAAAGAATTGGAACATCGAGGCATTATTAGTGTTGACCTAAACTCTCAAAGCTCACAAGAGCAAGAAATACCAATGATGTATCCAGAGTCATATACTCCCATCAAAAAAACTTTAGAAGAATTTTTCACCTTTAATAAATCCAGTTTATCGGTAAAAAGAGTAAAACAATTATGGAAAGAATGGTATGACCATAAATTATTAATGACTTCTGGAGATACTGATTCAGAAAGTTTCCTCGAAGAAGAAGATCAAAGGGAAGCGGAAATATCAGGTTATATTGATCATCAATACTTTCAATTAAGAAACGAATTTTTTGAGGACTTAGAAAATAATTTCATGGAAGTTGGCTTTTTTCACTATGATGTAGCCTATTTTTCTAGCTTCTTATTTGATTTATTTTACTTTACGGATGAGGGAGATTTTAGTAAATTAAATCTCGATTTATTTGCTAAAGTTGATTTTACTAATATAGATGAACTACCCCACAAATCGGGTTTATATTGTATCAGAGAAAATAATAATCTTTATGGCTTTGGTTTTACCCATAATCTCTATAAACACTGGGAAAATCATAAACTAAACAAAAGAGTAACTAAGCATAGAAACCTCGAAATACTCTTTATCATTTTTGATTCTCAAAGATATTTGGAAAAAATTGTTAAAGAATGTACTCCTTATTATCTAGAGAAAATAACCTTAGAAAATAACCCATTTTTGAATTAATAAAAGGAAAAAACCATGACTAAATTTATCTTTCAATTAATCGGAATTGCCTTGATGCTTTTAGGAGTTTATTTATTAGGTAGAAACATCTTTTTTACGACTAATACTAGTCCTTATTTTTGGCGAGGAATTGCTGCCGATATTTCCGTTGTTGCCTTAACTTTTGGGGTTATCAGTATCTTTATGTTTCCGAAAACCATGAAAATTACGGGGTTTGTTTTAATCGGTTTTGGAGTTGTATTTGTTGTTTACAGCAGTCGTGCCGTATTAAATCCTACCAGTTTATGGCAATTTTTCCTTTCAATCTCGTCAATGGTAGGTGGTTTTAAATTACTGACTGATAGTCGATTTGGTGGCTAAAAACTGAATAATTTGATACTTAGCTAATTACAAAAATCTTTAGCTAAGTATTTTAAACAATAACAAAAGGTATAAAACTATGATAACAGAAGAATTAAAACTAAGAGATTTAGAGTCTATAACTTCCTCTCAAGATGTAGCTAATCTGTTTAAAAAACTTAATTATACTATTATTAATCAACCTATTGATATAGAAGATTTTAACCTTTCTTTTAATCAACATAATCAAATTAAAAATTCCTATTTAATTGCTGATGAAGAGAAAATTAATTTACAAATAATCTTATTAGAATTAAATTATCCGACATGGGTTACTGTTGATGATTATGTAAAAAATTTCCTCTCAATTAGTAAACAAATCAATAATCGTTCTTCTGATTTATTAATCATTGGTACAGTAGCCTATAAAGAATTAATTTTTCTGAATTGGAGTGGCAAATTTGATGAAAATTATAACTTTTCTCTAAAGAAAAATGACAGAATAGTTAATTTAGTATTTCCTCAGCTAAACGATTTACAATTTTTTCATTCATTGATAATTAATAATCAAGTAAAATCTCTCAATGATCATTATGAGGTAATTTTTAGTCAAATTAACAGTGAAAATAAGCGGAGAAAAGATAAAGTTGATAGTATTAGAATTTATCTTCAAGAAATTGGCAAAATTCCCTTATTAACCCGTGAACAAGAAATTTTGTTTAGTAAAAATTATAAAGACTTTGTAGAGTTAGAAAAAACTAAAGAAAATCTCACTAAAAATTTAGGATATAAACCTAATTTAGAAGAATTAGCACATCACTTAAATAAAGATATTAAAACTCTAGGAAAAATCTATTATCAGGGTATTTCAGCACGAAAAAAACTCATTGAAGCTAATTTAAGGTTAGTAGTTAATGTTGCTAAAAAATATCGTTGTTCAGATGTTGATTTATTAGATTTAATTCAAGAGGGTAATTTGGGGTTAATAAAAGCTGTAGAAAAATTTGATTATACCAAAGGTTATCGTTTTTCTACCTATGCCTACTGGTGGATTCGTCAGGCAATTACTCGTTACCAATCTAACTATAGCCGAATTATTAGACTACCGATTCATGTATGGAATTATAAACAAAAAATTAAAAAAGCCTATTGGAATTTAGTTACTAAAGGGGAAATAATTAATACTAATAATATTGCTAATTATTTAGGAAAATCAAAAGAAGAATTTTTAGGAAAGATTCAATATTTTCAGAATATCTTATCTTTAGATCAGCAAGTAAAAAATGGAGAAGATAATGATAGTCTATTAATTGATTTTATTATCGATCATTCTCAGAATAATTTATTAGATCATATTAGTGATAAAGAGTTTGTAAAGAATATCATTGATTTATTAACAGAATCTGAGAAACAAGTAATTATTCTTCGTTTTGGACTCGATGGGAAAGATAAAAAAAGTTTACAAGAAATTGCTAATATTATTGGAGTAAGTAGAGAAAGAATTAGACAAATACAACAAAAAGCATTGGATAAAATTAACAAATTTATAGATAATTCTAAAGTTTTTTTGGAACAAGAAGAAGAAAAAGTAAAAAAAATAACTCATAAATCTACGACTGATCAATCATCTAAAAATATTAATTCAGATTTTTTCAATTAAGTCTTTACTATTAAAAAAATGCAATTATTACCCGATTATATCGACAATAAAACTCATACTCTTGAATCTGTTTTGGCTACTATCATTGAAGATAACAACCAATTAACCCTTGATATAGCTACGGGTTTTTTCCGCATTGAAGCATGGTTAAGGTTAGAATCTCCGATGAATAAACTTAATTCTCTCCGCCTTCTCATTGGTAGAGATCCGGCAATTCGTCCAGCAGAGAGCGATGCCAAAGGCACGCTGCGCGCACGCATCGATTTGTTAAAGTATTATAGAAGAACTTTACAACAACAATTAGAGGAAAATCCCTTTAACCTGCAATATAAACAACAGATTGATAGATTAATTGAGTATTTACAACAAGATAAAATAGAGGTAAGATTATTTGGTGCATTGGGAGATAAAAACCAATTTTTACACGCAAAAGCCTATATTTTTGATGATTATAGTATCGTTGGTTCATCTAATTTTACCCCCGCAGGATTACGAGCCAATAGTGAATTAAATATTGTTAATAAAATAGGTGCGATCGCCCGTGATTTAAGAAATAATTGGTTTATAAATTTTTGGGAAGATGACAGTGTTGATAAAGATTATAAACAGAAATTAATTGATACCTTAAACGCTTCTAAATTTGGCAGTAAAGCCTATACCCCCTATCAAGTATTTCTTAAGGCATTATATGAATTATTTAAAGAAGATACTAACATTAATGAAGGAAATATCACAGGAGTTGACTTAGCAGATTTTCAAAAAGAAGGCTTCAAAAAAGCCATAAGACTGATGGAAAAACATCAAGGTTGTATCGTTGCTGATGCTGTTGGCTTAGGTAAAACCTATATTGGCTTAAGAGTCATTGAATATTATTTAATAAAGGAAAGAAAACCCAATAAAATACCTAAAGTAATGGTAATTTGTCCTGCTCAATTAAGAGAATTAGTATGGCGTAAAAAACTGGATGAATTTGGCTTAAAAGCAGATATTATCTCCCATGAAGAAATAAGCAGAAAAGACTTTAATTTAAACCGCTATTCCTATTATGATTTAATGGTTATCGATGAAGGACATAATTTTAGAAATAGTGGTACAAATCGTTATAATAATCTCCTCAAATTAGTTAATAGTGGTAACAGAAACAAAAAGATATTAATGTTAACCGCTACCCCTATTAATAATAGCGTTTATGATCTCTATCATCAAATATTAATCTTAGCTAGAGGTAATGAAAGTTATTATCGAGAATACGGAATTAGTAACTTAAATGGTTATTTTAAAGCCTTACATCAAGGCAAAACTGAAATCACCGAATTGTTATTTCAAACGATGGTGAGAAGAAGCCGTCAGGATGTGATTAGAAGACAAGAAGCAGGAGAAGAAATTATTATTGCAGGTACAAAAATTCATTTTCCCAAAAGGGAATTAGAAAGATTTACCTACAACTTTGAAGCTGAGTATCAAGGTTTATATATTGGCATTGCTAACAGCATCGATCAACTAAATTTATCACCCTATAATATTAAATCATTTAAACTAAAAAAAGTCAAAATTGATGAAGCAGAAATAAAAAGAAATGATGCGTTAGTAAATCTACAAAAAGCATTATACTTAAAAAGATTTGAAAGTAGCTTAATCGCCTTTAAAAAGACAGTTACTAACCAAAAACAATTCCAAGAACAATTCTATCAATTACTAACAAAAGAAAATAAATTATTAGATAGTAAAAATTTTAGAAAACTAATCTTTGCCCTTGAAGATGAAGAAGAAAATATAACCGAAACTGATATAATTGAACAACTCGAAGAAATCAATCCTAAAGAATACAATTTATCAGAATTACAACAACACATAGAACATGATTTGAGATTACTTAATCAAATATTAGAACAAATTAACCAAATAGAAAATAATCCCCCTGTTTCCCCCTTAGAAAGGGGAACTTTTCCCTCTAAATCTCCCTTAGAAAGGGGGACTTTTCCCTCTAACACCCCCCTTATTAAGGGGGGTGGGGGGGGATCAAAACCCCATTATGATGAAAAATTAAAAGCATTTAAAGAGTTATTAATTAAACTTAAAGGAGAGAAAATATTAGTTTTTAGCTACTATAAAGACACAGCTAAATATCTCCATAAAGAATTAATAAAAGATCAACATTTCTTGAGTCAATTAGATAATCCTCAAATTGATATTTTGACAGGAGATAGCAGTAGTCAGCAAAGACAAGAAAAAGTTAACCGTTTCGCACCTAAAGCCAATCTTAGCAACGATAATCCCCAACAAAGACTAGAAGAATTACAGCAATTATTACAAAATCCCATCGATATTTTAATCTGTACTGATGTACTGTCAGAAGGACAAAATTTGCAGGATGCTGGAATTTTAATTAATTATGACTTACACTGGAATCCAGTACGCATGATTCAAAGGGCTGGAAGAATCGATCGCCTCGGTACAGAATATGATATTCTCTACATATATAACTGCTTCCCCGAAGAAGGATTAGAGCAGTTATTGGGTTTAGTGAAAAGACTGCAAGACAGAATCGCTACCATCGATCGAGAAGTAGGATTAGATGCTAGTGTATTAGGGGAGATTGTAACAGGCAGAAGTTTAGAACAATTAGAGAGACTGAAAAAAGCTGATACAGACGCAGAAAAACAGGCTATTTTAGAGGAATTAGAAGCAGAAATCGAGTTAGTATCCCTCGATGAGATGAAATTACCTTTAATTGAATTTATCCAACAAGTAGGGCAAGAATTAGTAGAAGAAATCCCATTAGGTATTCATAGTACCAAAAACCTAAATATACCAGACCAAAATTTTAAAGAGGGAGGACTTTTTCTTGCCTTTAAATCTGATGATAAACACTTCTGGCAACTATTCCCTCGTATTAATGGTTATATTGCTACCGATGAAGATAAAATGATTACTGATAAACGAAAAATATTTAATTATCTTAAGTGTAATCAGTCTGATTATCCTAACCCTGATGATTTACCACCAGTTGCCTTTGATTCTGCTATTTTCCGAGTTTTAGATAGTGCCGTTGACCAAATCTTAACTTATTTTAAGAAACAACAAACTGCTAGAAAGGTAAAACCATCCTTAAATAAAACTTTAACTGCTATTGTTAACCTTCTTAAAAAACCAGATTTAGAAATAGATAATCAGAATATCATTAAAGATATTTTAAAAGTTATTGACAATATTCCCTTAAAAAGTTTAGATAAGGAAATAAAAACAATATGGGGGAATTTAAAACAACATAAAACTCCCAATATCTTGGTAAGAGAATTAAATCAAATTTTTACAGATAATGGTTACTATAACGAAATTGAGGAACAGGAAAATCCCATTAAAATAATTAAAAGGGAGGATATTCAATTAGTCTGTTATCAATGGTTTAAACCTAAGTAAAAATTATTTTGCACAGCATTATTAGAGTCCCCCATTATCAAACTTTATATAATAAAATAAAATCATGAAAGGATACATTATCTACGACGACAAATTTTACGCCTATAATATCTATATTAACTTTTTAAAAACTTTTGATACAGATAAAATTTTTTCTTATCATCTAATAACAGAAAAATCTATTTGGCAACAATTAAATATTAAAGAAATTGATTCTGACTTAGGATTAATTTTCATTCTCAATGAAAATATAAATATAAAATATAAAGGAAGTGAAGCAATAGAGAAAATAACCGAAAATATACCTAATGGGAATTTATTTGCTGATTTTTATAAAAATATACCAGGGTTAAAATCATTAACTGATGAGGCTTATAGAAATTATAAAAATAAATTTAATCTTATGAACTATTTTAAACAAGATTTCTTAAAAGCATCAATTACAGAAGAAAAATATAATCAAATTAAATTAGGTATGACATTAGAAGAGGTACAGAAAATTATAGGAAGTGAAGGACAAGTATCAACAAGTAGAGTCGGTGATCAAATAAAAAAACAAGTAATTTGGATGAATTTTAAAGATCATAAAACTATTTCTATTGTTTGTGAAAGTGACAAAGTTACTAAAAAATATGCTTCTGGATTTTAGATAAATTACTCAAAGATGCGATCGCACCGTTAAGGATTTACAAAGATACAAACAAGCTAAATTAAAGGAAATTTTACTAACAATGATTAAACTTAAGTTAAACCAATATGATGATAGTCGTCTAAACACCTTAACCTTAGAGCAACAAGCTAATTTTATTGGGTTTTTACAGAGTCTTAACAATTTATCAGAGGAGAAATTAGAGGAGGTAATAAAAGAATTGATATGGCAAAACATTAAACTCCGTGAAAGTGCTAATCGTTATGCGAATAAGATTACAGAGCTTACTGGTCACGATCCCTGTTCATTACCCCCTGAACTGGAAGACTTGTAATAAAATTATTAATAAGATGCGATCGAACCCAAAATGATAAAAATAGTAGATGGATTGTTAGCAGTGCCGACAGTGAATGATTACCTCTCAGCACTCAGGAAAATAGAGATTACAGAGCTACAGAAAGAACTGTTAGGGATACAGTATTCTGCTCCTCACCACCAGATAAAAGTAGAGGACTTAGCCATAGCTGTCTCTAAACCGATTGAAACGATTAATTCTGTTTACGGTAAATTAGGGCATAAAATCACTGATTTATTAGCAGTGGAGATTATAGGAGAAGAAGAAAGTAACGGTGGAATCTGGTGGAAAGTATTAAGTATTGGCTATGAACAGGAGAACCGCTATTATTGGCAGATGCGTAACCAAGTTGTTTATGCCCTCAGAGAATTAAACTGGTTTTAGGTTAAACAATGAAAAGACGTAAATTTCTCCGATTATTAACTGTTTCTTTCGATGCGGGCGCGCAGCGTGCCTTTGGCATCGCTTGTGGGAATCAATATCCTGTAGTTTCACAACAAAGTTTATCAGATGATGACCTATGGTTAAAGTTACAAGAACAGGGAGAACTGTATGCTGTCTTGTTTCGACACGCCATTGCACCGGGAACTGGAGATCCCCCAAACTTTACTCTTGGTAATTGCTTAACTCAAAGAAATTTATCCTCAGAAGGAAAAGCTCAAGCTGTAAGCATGGGAGAAGCCTTTAAAAGCCGTCAAATCAATATAACCAAGATTTTATCAAGTCAGTGGTGTCGTTGTTTAGATACTGCCAATTTAATGAATATAGGAAAGGTACAACCTTTTCCCCCATTAAATTCATTTTTTAGTAATTCTAGTCGTTCAGAGGAACAAACAAATCAATTACGAAAATTTCTGCTAGAAGAAACTCATCAAGACGGGGTAATAGTTATGGTTTCTCATCAGGTAAATATTACGGCAATCAGTGATATTTTTCCCCGTTCTGGTGAGGGAGTGGTGTTACACATTGAGCAAAACAAAATTGAAGTGTTAGGACGAATATTTCCTTAGACATCCTAATTGGTTAATGAAAATAGATAAAAATAAGGAGCGATCGCACATTGCAACTTAATTTACCCACAAAACCAGCATCCTTTAAGTGATAAAATAATGAGTAGTTCATTGGCTAATTATTATGATTGACTCAGATCCTTATGATCTAAACCGTTTTATCAAAGCCCAAGACAGTGTTTATCAACAGGTACTAACTGAATTGAAAAATGGGAATAAAACCAGTCATTGGATGTGGTTCATTTTTCCTCAATTACAAGGATTAGGGAAAAGTTCCACCGCAATATTTTATAGCATAACGAGTCTTAATGAAGCGGAAGAATATTTAGATCATCCCATCTTAGGAAGCAGACTAAAAGAATGTAGTCAAATTTTGTTAGACATAGAAGAAACATCAGCAGACAGTATTTTTGGTTTTCCTGATAATAAAAAGCTACAGTCATCCATGACTCTGTTTAATCTCATTTCTGACTCATCTCCTATTTTTGAGGAAGTCTTAAACAAGTTTTTTGATGGTGAACAAGATAGTCAAACCTTACAGTTATTAGATGATAATTACTAAAAAATATTAGAAATGATGAATGATGTTATCAACTCTAAATTCGTAAGAAAAAAGCCCTACAATAAAGATAGAGTTAAAGTAAATTGTGATGAGCAGATATTCTTGCATATTGGAGAGAAATATCGATCGCCGTTAAAGAAAAAGCTAATTGGAAGTGTAATAACTGCGGTGCAGATTTTAAGGAGAAATCAAGTAGAGGAAGTTGTTTGCAGGTACATCATTGGAATAGGATACCAGAGGATAACAGACCAGAGAATTTAGTAGCTTTATGCAATAGCTGTCATTTGGAATATCATCGGGGAAGAAAAGGTAATATTTTAGTTGGTCAATTATCTCTTAATATTTAGATCTTGGAAAATATGGATTATACAGCAATAATAGCAGAGTTGAACAACGCTTCATTATTTGAGTTATACAGATTAAATGTTGCTATTCATCAACAATTAAATGATCCCAATAAGTTAAATTTAATTAAAAATTATCTCACAGTGGGTCAATTAATTAGCTATTTTGATCAAACAGAAAATCGTTTGCTCGAAGCTACTATTCTTAAGCTAAAAAGAAACCAAGTTCTGGTTAAGAATCAACATGATGGTGTTGAATGGAATATTCCTTATTATTTTATCAATATCGATAATTTAGATACGAATATTAACCTAAAAGAGAAACAAAAAACTAACAAAAATCATATAAAAGTTGGGGATCATGTTTGTTTTAAGGATAAGCAAGGAAATGAGCTTTTCGGCGAAGTAATAAAACTCAATCCGAAAACGGCTAGTATATCAGTGGGCAATGCCAAATGGAGAGTCGCTTATAGTTTGTTATCCCCTATTATCAGTGTTGATGTTGAAGAAAATATTAATAGTGGTGCGATCGCTCCACGACCCTCAGGGATCATCATTGATATATAAAAACTCCAAATAACAATACATGAAACACCTAAATCTCATCCTCTCCCTTATCTTTGTCCTCATTTTTTCTTTGATAATGTTAGCTTCCTCTCTTGTTTATGAGCCAGTCCAAGCAACAGATAATCAATTTTATCAATACAGAGAGTTACATAATAGGGATGGTATCGGCAAATATTATCTTGGTAGAGAAATAGCGAAGGTAATGGGGCATCAAGAATTTCTCTGGTTAGAGCGTCCTAGTAGAGAAACAGAAGAAAAACCCAGTAAAGTCATTGAGGCATTAAATCTTCAGCCTACAGATAAAGTAGCAGATATTGGGGCTGGTTCGGGGTATTTTACATTCCGTATTGCCCAAAAAGTTTCGCAAGGATTGGTTTATGCGGTGGATGTGCAACCAGAGATGATTGATATTATTGATTTCCTTGCAAAAGAATCCACTGATTTGCCCGTTTTACCCGTGTTGGGTACAGAAACCTCCCCTAATTTACCCCCAGAATCGCTCGATATTGCCCTGATGGTGGACACTTACCATGAATTTGCCTACCCTAGAGAAATGATGGAAAACATTGTACAAGCTCTTAAAACTGGTGGTAGAGTGGTATTAGTGTAGTATCGGAAAGAAAATCCCTTGATTATGATTAAAGGGGTGCATAAAATGAGTGAGGGACAGGCAAAGAAGGAAATGGAAGCAGTGGGCTTAAAATGGGTAACAACTGCCGAATTTTTACCAAAAATCTGTGGGTCTAAAGCCCCGCCCTTTAGGGCGTTAGGGGC
>CAYPDC010000113.1:0-13184 GCA_964409355.1 uncultured Cyanobacterium sp. | reverse complement strand
TAGTGATGGGAGAATCCCCCACTACAGCCGTAGGTTTAGTGAGGGTGAATGTCAACATTGCTATAGTTTATTTTTTAATAACTTTTTTAATCTATAATTGTTAAAAATTATCAAATGCGCATATTTATTACTGGTGGAAGTGGTTGTATCGGACATTATATTGCAGAATTATTAATTAAGAATACAGACCATGAATTGGTGTTTTTAATCAGAAATCCTAGTAAAATTAAATTTGATTATAATTATCGACAGGGTATTGATATTATTCAAGATGATTTAACCAATATTCCAGCATATCAAGATATATTAAAAACGATTAATATTGCGATTTTAACTGCTACTTGTTGGGGAGGAGAAAAAGAGTCATATCAAATCAATGTCGAAGCAAATATTAATTTAGTCAACAGTTTAAATAAAGAGAATTGTCAAAGAATAATTTATTTTTCTACTGCCAGTATTTTAGATAACAATAATCAACTATTATATCAAGCAAGAGACATTGGCACAGATTATATTCGAACTAAATATCAATGTTTCACTCTACTGCAACAATTGCCTCTTTATGATAGAATAGTGACTGTTTATCCGACTCTTGTTTTTGGTGGGGATAAAAATAAACCTTATTCTCATTTGAGTGCAGGATTGAAAGATTTACCACAATGGTTTAACTTTGTTCGTTGGTTTCAGGCTGATGGTAGTTTTCATATTATTCATGGTCAAGATATAGCAACTATTATCGGTTATTTAGTGGAAAATGGTGATAAATTAGATCCTCAATTTCAGCAAAAATTAGTTTTAGCAAATCCCCCGTTAACGGTTAACCAAGCTATTAAAGAAATTAGTGACTATTTCCAAAAAAAAATCTATTTACAAATACCCTTACCGATTTGGTTAGCGAATATTTTTATCAAAGTCTTTAATGTTAAGATGGCGCCATGGGATTATTTTTGTTTAAATTATCGTCATTTTACCTATCAAACATACGTCAATCCTGCTTCTTTTAACCTTGATTATTATGTCCCTAATTTGAATCGACTTTTAAAAGTTTCTGAGATTTAATACCTTGAGCAAATGAAAGACGGCAGATTTCAGGTATCCAGTTGTCGGTTTTTAATTCCAAAACCGTAGAGGGGGTGTGCTGAAAAAGTCGAAAAAGTCCTTAAATTAAAGTCACGAACAGGAAACAGTTATAATAGTTTTTATCTCAGGCTTTGAGTATGTAATTAGAAAATACTAATTAACATAAGTACTTAGACATCAATTCAATACGTTTTACATGGTTAATTTCCGATGAAAATACCTTTCCCGAAAAACTTTGAACCTCAAAAGCCCTTAAAAATATATGATTATCAAGATATAACTATTATTATTTTAGCTAAATCCCTTAAAGTCTCTCAATGCAATTTGAGTAATTTGTATCAAAAGGGTATTATTCCTCCAGATTGCCGGTTAAAACAGCCTATAATCAACAAATCTTATTCTTTTCAGGTATCTTTTGAAGAAGGATTCAGCATTGTCGTGGAAAATGGAAGAGTCTCTTTTTCCCTGAAAAATAATATCGGGAAAGTTTCCTTAGAAAAGATAATTTCACAGTTTATCAATACCTATATTGGCAATAATATTCTTAAAATACAAATAGTATTTCGGCGATTAATTACTTTACCTAGTGGTAAAAAAACAGGCTTAAATTTCATTAAAGACAACACACTACGAGTGTCTGATAATAGAATCAAAGTAAAAAATATTTTGCCGAGTAAAATACAACTCAATTTTATTTATCAATATCAAAATACTCCTTTTCTTATCAGTTTGATAGATACTCCGGTGAAAAAAAATAATAAGATATATTCTGGTTTGCTGTTTCGAGGGGTTATTAATTATGATAATAAGGGGAAATTTAATCAAAAGAATAACTTGGACGCTCTCAAAATTATCAGTAATTATCCTCTCTTTTTAGACTTTTTTAATCAAATTATTAATCTCGATTTTTTGTAATTGAGCCTTGCTGAAAAAATGATATTTGGCTCTTTTGCTTCTCGCTGCGATCGATTATTTCTGGTTTTTCTACATCTAAATTGCAAAAGTTTACAAACCGTAAATTTTGATAATCAGTAAAGGCACGATAAAGGTTAAAGTAATTGTCAAAGGTAAGCCAAGACGGGTATAGTCAAGGAATTTGTATCCTCCGGGGGCATATACCATTGTATTTGTTTGATAGCCAATGGGTGCTAAATAACTATTAGAGGCGGCAAAGGTTACGGCATACATAAATGATAATGGCTCTAATCCAATGCTTTCTGCTACTTTGACAGCAATGGGAATCATCAAGACAACGGCGGCATTATTTGATAAAACTTCTGTTAACATCGAGGTTGCTAAGTAAAATAACACTAAAATCCAATATCCTGAGAGGTTTCCTGCTATTGCTAATAGGTTATCTGCTAACCACTGATTTGTACCAGAATTATCCATGGCAATACCTAAAGGGATTAATCCTGCTAATAAAAAGATAATATCCCATCTCACAGAACCATAAACTTCCCCCGGTTTGAGACATCCGGTTATTACCATCAATAAAACTCCTGTCAAACTACTGACTAAAATAGGGATTAAATCTAAGGCAGATGTAAGAATAACTCCTAAAATAATTGCTAAAGCAATTCCTACTTTATCTTGTCTCAAACTCTCTCGATTTTTTTCTTCCAAAACTAATAATTCTCGGGTAGTTTGTAAACCAATAAAACTATCTTTTGGTGCTTGAATTAAAAGTAAATCTCCGAATTTTAAAGGAATTTTTCCAAATCTTTCCCGTATTAATTCTTGTCCACGTCTAATAGCTAAAACCGTTGCATTATAACGTTGACGAAATCTTAAATCTTTTAAACTTGATCCAATTAAACGAGAATTTGATAAAATTAAAACCTCGGCAATTTTTTCTTCTTGAGTATTATTTTGCCCTTCTAATTCTTGAGAATTAAACTTAAAATCAGCTAGAATTTCTACTCCTCTTTCATCTTTGATGTTAAGTAAATTACTGCGACTACCTCTGACTAATAATATATCCCCTACGTTTAAAACTTTATCTGCTAAAGGCGGGGGAAAATGGGTATCATTACGGATAATTTCTAATACGTCTAAGTCAAATTTTCTTTGAATTTCGCTACTGCGTAAAGTTTCTCCAATTAGGCTAGATTTAGGAGGAATAATCATTTCACTGACGTATTCCTTTAATTCGTAGTCTTGTGTTAAAGATTCTCCCCCCGGAGGTTTTCTCGCAGGTAATAGTTTGGGAGAAGCCAGAGATAAATAAGTTAAACCGATTAAGAAGACTGGTAAGCCAAGTTTGGTGAATTGAAAGATGCCAAATTCTTTATAACCTAATTGTACCGCAATACCACTGGCGAGAATGTTAGTAGATGTGCCGATTAGAGTGATTAAACCCCCTAAAATTGTCATGAAAGATAGGGGTATCAAAAGTTTCGAGATGGATACTTTTGCCTGTTTACTCCATTGCTCAACAATGGGTAAAAAAATCGCCACCACTGCGGTATTATTAATAAAGGCGCTAATTGGTCCTACAATTATGCCTAAAGTAAAAATCTGTTGGCTGGGATTTTCTCCGCCCCATTTGATTAACCAATCCCTAATAATATTTAAAATACCCGTTTTGGTGATTCCTGCGCTGAGAATAAACATTGCCATAACAGTAATGGTGGCAGAATTTCCAAATCCCGATATTCCTTCGTTGGGGGAAACTAAGCCTAGTATCATTAAAACTACGGCTATGGATAAAGAGGTTAAGTCAACTGGTAGCCATTCATAAATAAAGGCGATTAGGGCAATAATTAAGACTGTTAAGGTTAAAAAAATAGGGGAAATATCCAACCAATTCATAGACAATTTGCTTAAAAGATTAGTAACAACTATACAGAATTTTTTGTTTTTGTGGATATACACTAATTTTTTATTATTTTGGGGCTTGTGGGGATCTCTGAAGAAAGATCTTCACAAAAAATAAACGTCTTAGCACAATCATAGTTGTAATAGTAAAGTTTCCATTATCCAGAATCTTTCTTGATACAAATATTTTCGTCTGTGCATTTATGTCATGATTTCCAGATATTATAGATAAAAAGAGCAGAAATACTTACAAAGTAAAGATATAATAGAAAGTTGGCATAAAACTAATTATTTCTGCAATAGGATCTTAGTTTTAGCCTTATAGATAAGTTATCAGATTTTAATTTATGACTGACAGTATCCGTATTTTAATGTGTTCTCCTGATCACTATGACGTTGACTATGTGATCAACCCTTGGATGGAAGGAAATATACATAAATCTAGTCAAGACCGTGCTGTGGAGCAATGGCAAAAATTATATCATATTATTAAAGAATATGCTATCGTGGACTTAGTTACCCCCCAGAAAGGTGTACCTGATATGGTATTCACTGCTAATGCTGGTTTAGTATTAGGGGATAATGTGGTTTTAAGTCGATTCTATCACCCAGAAAGACAGGGGGAAGAGCCTTTCTTTAAACAGTGGTTTGAGGAAAATGGTTTTACTGTCTATGAATTACCCAAAGATTTACCCTTTGAAGGTGCAGGGGATGCTTTATTTGATAGGGAAGGGCGTTGGTTATGGGCAGGTTACGGTTTTAGATCCGAATTGGATTCTCACCCCTATATTGCCAAGTGGTTAGATACAGAAGTTTTATCTCTACGTTTAATCGATAATCGTTTTTATCATCTTGATACCTGTTTTTGTCCTTTAAAAGATGGTTATTTACTCTACTATCCCGAAGCCTTTGATAGTTATTCTAACCGTTTAATTGAAATGCGTGTACCGACGGAAAAACGCATTGCTATCGATGAAGCGGATGCGGTTAATTTTGCTTGTAATGCGGTAAATATTAACGATGTCGTCATTATCAATAAAATTAGTGATGAGTTGAATCGCAGAATCTCGGAAAAAGGTTTTAAGGTAATTCAAACTCCTCTCACGGAATTTTTAAAAGCTGGAGGTGCGGCTAAATGTCTGACTTTAAGAGTAACTGAGCCTATTTTAGAGGATGTTCATGCGAATGTTTCCGTGGTTAGCAAAGTGATTAAAATGGAAGGACATCTCCTTGATTCTGGTTTAATGAATCGGGCATTAGATGTTATTATCAAGGATGGTGGTAGTTTTAAAGTTCTCAATTTCCATCTTGGTTTAGAAAGACAAAGTCCCTCTCTCGCAGAAGTAAGGGTTTCTGCACCCTCTCATGATGTCATGGAGGATATTCTTAGTCAATTAATCGACTTAGGAGCGGTTTCTACTCCTGATAAAGAGATAGATGCTAACCTTGAAACCGTTGTTAAAGCCGGGGTTTCTCCTGATGATTTCTATGTAACTACTATCTATCCCACGGAAGTACGCATTAATGGTTACTGGGAAAGAGTGACTAATCAGCGCATGGATGGGGCGATCGTGGTTTCTGAGAGAGATGAAGGGGTAACAGCCACTTGTAAATTGTTACGAGATTTAGAAGTGGGGGAGAAAGTGGTTGTCGGTGTGGAAGGGATTCGCACGGTGCGATCGCCCCAATCTAGGGAAGAAAGAAATAAAGCCCAAGAATTTAGTTTCATGAGTGGTGGTGTTTCTAGCGAACGTCGTGTAGAATTGTTAGTGGAACAGATTGCATGGGAAATGCGCCATGTTCGGGATCAAGGGGGTAAAGTTGCAGTTGTCGCAGGTCCTGTAGTCATTCATACTGGTGGTTCTGCCCATTTAGCCCGTTTAATCCGTGAAGGCTATGTACAATGTCTCTTAGGTGGAAATGCGATCGCAGTTCATGACATGGAACAATCGGTGATGGGAACATCTTTAGGAGTGGATATGCGTAAAGGTGTACCGGTAAGCGGCGGACATCGTCATCATTTAAAAGTAATTAACATGGTGCGTCGTGCGGGTAGTATCGCCCAAGCAGTAGAACAGGGTATGATCACTCAGGGTATCATGTATGAGTGCGTGAAAAACAATGTGCCTTTCTGTTTAGCAGGTTCAATCCGTGATGATGGTCCTTTACCTGATACTTACATGGATTTGCTCAAAGCGCAATCAGAATACGCTCGTTTACTCAAAGGTACTGATATGATTATCATGTTGTCCACAATGTTGCATTCTATCGGTGTGGGTAATATGACCCCTTCAGGGGTTAAAATGGTGTGTGTGGACATTAACCCCGCCGTTGTAACTAAATTGAGCGATCGAGGTTCAGTAGAATCCGTTGGTATTGTCACCGATGTGGGCTTATTCCTCAGCTTGTTAGTACAGCAGTTGGACAAGTTAACCCATCGTTATCAGTTAGTGTCTTCAGGCTCATAGTTATGAAGAGAGCTATGTAAGGGATGAAACCCCAAGAAAGGTAATGGGCGTAAAGCCCATTACCTTTCCCCTTTTCCCTGTCCTTGCAAACTATTATAGCATAGATTTGTAAATAAAGCTCTAATTTTTCTAAATTTTTTTCTGAACGGGAAATAAGCAATCAACTATCTTCAAATATTATTCAACCTTTTTCATTTTCTGATGAAGGATAAAGTTAAGAAACATATCAAAATTGAATAAATCCCGATGATTCATTGTATGTTTAACTAGAAGTGGCACAACAGAAAATCATGACAATGGTTATCAAAACACCAGAATGGGTTAAGGATGCAGTTTTTTATCAGATATTTCCCGATCGCTTCTCCAGCGGAAACCCGCCTCGATCTCACTACGGACATATTAACGCTAATAATCTCGAATCATGGCATAGTCAACCCACTCCTCAAGGGTATAAAGGGGGGAATTTTTGGGGCATTATTGAAAAGTTAGATTATATCAAGGATTTAGGCATAAATGCCATTTATTTTACTCCTATTTTTCAATCGACTTGTAACCATCGTTATCATACCCATGACTACTATCAAGTTGATCCCTTATTGGGGGGAAATTATGCCTTTGAGGAGTTTTTAAAACAGGCACATCAACGCAATATAAAGGTTATCCTTGACGGTGTTTTCAATCATGTGGGGAGAGGATTTTTCTTTTTTAATGACATTCTCGAAAATGGACCTTTTTCCCCTTGGTTAGATTGGTTTAAGATTGAAAAATGGCCTGTTTCTGCCTATGATGGTTCTTTACCTGCTAATTATGCCAGTTGGGTGGGTAATCGTGCCTTACCTCAGTTTAATCATCATAATCCCGCCGTGAGGGAGTATATTATGCAAGTGGCAGAATATTGGTTACGTCAAGGCATTGACGGTTGGCGTTTGGATGTGCCAGATCAAGTGAAAGCAGAGGGTTTTTGGCAAGAATTCAGAGAAAGAGTGAAAAAAATCAATCCTGAAGCCTATATTGTTGGAGAAATCTGGAAACCGGCCGAAAAATGGCTCGATGGTACGCAATTTGATGGAGTAATGAATTATCAATTTACCGAAGCAACTCTCGCTTTTGCAGGAGGCGATCGCATCTTACGTCAACACGTCGATATTCCTCCTTATTATCCCTATCCTGCCTTAAATCCTCGTAAATATGCCCAAAGAATACATCATTTACTGAATCTCTACGATTGGGAAATCACCTTAACCCAACTCAATCTTCTTGCCAGTCATGATACAGCGAGACTGTTAACCATTGCAGGAGGAGATCTTAAAACCGTTGAAATTGCAACTTTACTGCTGTTTACTTTCCCCGGCTCCCCCAGTATCTATTATGGGGATGAGGTTGGTTTAGCCGGGGGTTTAGATCCTGACTCACGGCGTGTTTTTCCTCCAAAACAATTATGGAATCAAGAGTTACTTAAATATCATCGAGATTTAATTCAATTAAGACATCAATATATTGCTTTGAGAAGGGGCAATTATCAACCTTTATACGCCGATAATGATATTTATATTTTTAGTCGTAATTATCGAGAGGAAACCCTCATGATTGTTGTTAATATCGATAGTCAACCTCATAATCTGAAACTAAATCTATGTCATTTTCCTATTAAAATTAAGGAAAAACTATTTGGACTTAGTAAATTTACTTATGAAGAAATAGAGGGACAAGAAAATATTGTTTTTGATTTATTGCCTCGCAGTGGGAATATTTTTAATTTAAGTATGCTTCAATACAAAACAAGCTAATATCGGCGTTGCATCATTGCGGGATGATATGCAATTATTTATTGTTGGTAAAAAATATTTATTGAAAGCGATCGCCTCTTTTCTGATTTATTATTAACTATAATCTCACGAATCATTTAGGACTACTATAGCAATCTTAAATTATTAAACTATTTGTTTGTGGCAAAAAATGACCTTACATCCTTTGCTCTAGGGAAAATGCTTTACTATAAATCAAATAGAATTGGTATATTTTGTCGAAGGTATTCTCTTTATGAAAGATTCTTTTATTGTAATTCGATCGCACCGACCATCTTTTTCGCTATGGTTAGATAGTAGAGTACCAAAAACTCTGGTAGTTTTAACCATACTATCATTAATTGCCATTACCGTTAGCATTAGTTACGGCGAATATTATATTTCCCCCCTAGATGTCATTAAAACCCTCTTAGGATTTAACACCGAATCGGATTTTCAATTTATTATCAATACCCTTCGTTTACCTCGCACCCTTACCGCTTGGTTAGTGGGAGTTGGGTTGGCGGTCGCTGGTTGTATCATGCAAACTATTACTCGTAACCCATTAGCAGATCCTAGTATTATAGGTATAAATGCAGGTGCAGGATTAGCCGCCGTTTTATTCATCGTGATTTTTCCTTCTTTACCCATTGCCTTATTACCTTTTTCTGCTTTTATAGGGGGGATATTGGTAGCATTAGCTATTTATGCAGTGGCGTGGCAAGGAGAAAATTCGATTATCCGTTTGATATTAGTGGGTATTGGCTTTAATTTCATCGTTTCTGCTATCACCAATATTATTACAACCTTTGGCGAGATTAACAGTGTTTCTCAAGCCTTAGTCTGGTTAACGGGTAGCGTCTATGGAAAAACCATGACACAGGTTTTAATTTTACTGCCGTGGATTGTCATTTTTACCCTTGTGACGTGGATAATGAGTAAAGAATTAAATAGTCTTCATTTAGGAGAAAATTTAAGCAAGGGATTAGGCTTACCCCTACAAAAAACCCAATTAACCCTTTTAATCTCCAGTGTAGCTCTTTCTAGTGCCAGTGTGGCGATCGCCGGTTCTCTTAGTTTTGTCGGGTTGGTTTCTCCTCATATTGCCCGTTTGCTAGTAGGGAATACTCATCAAGGCTTAATTCCTATTTGCGCATTGACGGGGGGGTTATTAGTGGTGACGGCTGACTTACTGGGAAGAGTTTTATTTAGTCCCTTAGAGTTACCTTGCGGTATTATTACAGCTATTATTGGTGTTCCTTATTTTCTCTTTTTGTTAAGTAAATCCCGTTAATTTCCTTAGTTGGCAAAAGAAAACTATTGACAATCAAATATTCCTGACTGCACCGCCCAAAGGCTATGATAAATTCCTTCTAATGCCAATAATTCTTCATGTTTCCCTTGTTCGACTATCTGCCCTTTATCCATGACATAAATTCGATCGCAATTCCTTATAGTCGAAAGACGATGGGCGATGGCAATAGTTGTTCTGTCTCTAGTAATCACTTGTAAAGATTTTTGGATAGCGGCTTCGGTTTCGTTATCCACTGCGGAGGTAGCCTCATCTAAGATTAAAATGGGGGGATTTTTAAGAATAGCACGGGCGATCGCAATGCGTTGTCTTTGTCCTCCTGAGAGTTTTTGTCCCCTTTCTCCCACAATGGTATCGTATCCTTGAGGCATTTGTTGAATAAAGTCATCACATTCTGCTAATTTGGCGGCTTGGATAATTTCTGTTAAAGTAGCGTCAAAGTTACCATAGGCAATATTTTCTGCGATCGTACCATGAAATAAAAACACATCTTGACTCACCCATGCGATCGCACATCTAAGATCATGTAAATATAAGTCCTGAATATTGATACCATCAAGGGTAATTTCTCCGTGATCAATTTCATAAAATCGTAGTAATAATTTAACTAAAGTGCTTTTTCCTGAACCTGTTGCGCCCACAATCCCGATATTACTTTTAGCTTGGATGTGCATAGATAAATTTTTTAGCACATTTACCCCGTTACTATAGGAAAAATCCACATGAGAAATTTTAATCTCGCCTCGAATTTCGCCCTTAGTAAAAGTTTTACTTCCTGAATGAATGGCGATGGGAGTATCAAGTAAACCCATAACTCGGCGAATGGAAGCCATTGCCCGTTGATATTGATCCATTAATTCGCTTAAAGTAGCAAAAGGCCATAGAAGATATTGAACGATAAACACCATAAAGCCGTAAGTACCTACGGTTAATTGGTTTTGACTCACGGCAACCCCCCCAAAAAACAAAGTTGCAATAAAGCCCATGACGATGATTAAACGAATAGCAGGAATAAAAGCCGAAGAAAGGGCGATGGCACTGCGGTTACTACGGCGATAGGCTTCACTTTCTGTCTTTACCCGTGATTGTTCGTAAATTTCGGCTGTAAAACTTTTAATGGTAGCAATGCCCGAAATATTGTTAGCTAGACGAGTATTAATCAATCCTGCTTTATCCCTGACATCTGCATAAAGGGGGGCGAGTCGTTTTTGAAATGCCAATGATCCCCATAAAATAAGAGGAATAGGTAAAATGGCTAACCATGCCACTTGAGGAGCAATTAGTATAAAAGAACTACCTACAAAAATAATGGTAGTGATAAAACGAATAATACTCTCAGCGCCCGAATCTAAAAATCGCTCCAGTTGATTAATGTCATCGTTTAAGATAGATAATAGCGTACCTGTCGATCGTTCTTCAAAATAGCTTAACTCTAATTCTTGTAAATGACTATAGGCATCAAATCTTAATTCATGTTGCAAAGTTTGGGCAAGGTTGCGCCAAAGACGCTCATAAATAAACTGTGAGAGGGATTCTAAAGTCCACACTAACAGGGTAATCAAGGAAAGAATGGCTAATTGATGGATAGTATTAGTAACCCCAAATTGAGCGATAAATGAGTCTTCTTTTAGCACGACAATATCCACCGCCACCCCAATTAAATAGGAAGGGGCAAGATCGAAAATAGTATTTAAAATAGTAGCAATAGTTGCGATCGATATTTGAGTTTGATAGTTTTTGCTGTATTTTAATAGTCTGAAAAGAGGATGATATTGTTTTATTTGAGAAAATTGCATAGGTAAGGAAATATTTTTTTAGAGTTTATATTCCTGAGTTAAATAGGAAATTAAAGTATCTGTTTTCCAAGTTGCTATACCACAGCCTAAAAAATCCTGATCATTTGTCCAAATTCCCGCATTTATTGATAAAGCTAAAGCAACCGTATGCCAATCATCTGGATCACGAGGGATACGACTTAATGCTATGGTTTCATAGTGAGAGTAAAATTCAAAAGGAATAAAAGAAACTTTTAATTCAGTAAGATAGAGTGCTTCTTTCAACAAATTTTCTGCTGTTTGAGGTGAAAAAATGCCCTTTTTAGTCATAATTTTCATTCTTTTATCTAACTCATAACAAGCCTCTTCCCATTGTTTTTCAGGCATATAAAGTTCCCATGTAGAATGAAGAATTAACTCTCTTCCCCGTTGACGAATCAATTCTGCCACCAAAATATTAACATCAATAACTAAGCGCACTTTATTCCTCTTCTTTTAAAGATAAGTTCAAGGCTTCACTTAGTTGATCTTCAGATAATCCACTTTCTGCCAAAGCTGAATTAACCGTTACGGATAATCTTTGAAATGCTTGTTGAATTTCATCTTCATTAGAAGGAATCATTTACAAGGGTGGAATTTGGGCGAAAATTTTAGATTGCAAATCTTCGGGTAATTGTTTCCAGGGGATATTACCTTTTTTACTCTGGAGATATAATTGCAGAAATTCCATTAAGGGGAGTGTGCTTTCTTCGGGGGTAAGATTGACAAACAAATAAGTAGGTTTATCAAGACTAGCCACAGAGACAACGCAACCTCGATCGCACGCCCATAAACACCCTACAGAGCGAATTTCGATCGCATCATCAGGGAATTTTGTATAGCACATAGATTTAATTTTGTCAAGAAAAATGTCACCATCAAAAGGCGGATTTTCGGGACGCTCTTGGGAGGCACGATGACAAGATTTACAGACGAATAAAGTATGTTTAGCCATAATATTTAAGGAGTATTTACAAGATATTTTTCAAGATCGTTAAGCACTTCATGGGCGGCAAAAATATTAAGTCCACGCCACACGGAAAAATCCACGACATATACTTGGTTGTTTTGTACTGCTTTGACTTTTGACCATAAAGGCTTTTTTTGTAGTTTTTCAATCACCGATCGATCATCTTTTTTTAATGGTGCGACAAAGAGAATATCACTATCAATAGTAGGTAAGATTTCTTCAGAAATAGACAAGTCATTATCTCCAGAGTCGGTAAAGAGAGGATTCAAAAATCCCAACTCATGTAAGATACCACCAGCAAAAGATTTTTGACGAGTAATGACAATTTGCCCATCAGCGACATAGATAAATGAGATTTTCGGAGGAGGGCGATCGCCCTTTAAACTTTTCAATTCTTGAATGCGATTATCATAATCATCCATTAATTGATCAGCGATTTCGGTTTTATTAAAAACCCTTCCTGCATCTTCGGGATGTTTTTTCCAGTCGCCTTTAGTTTCCTGCCAAGGCAAAATTACGGTCGGTGCAATTTGTGATAGATTGTCATAGATTGGTTCAAACCCTGAATGAGAGATAACGAGAATTAAATCAGGTTTAAGATATAAAACTTTTTCAAGATTAGGCTGACCTGATGAATTATAAAAGACTTCTATATCATTGGTTTTATTCTGAAAATAGGGAAAATCGTCTTCTATAGGAGTTACGCATTGACAAAAATCACTAAATGTGCATAAGAAAAAATAAGTTCCAAGAATCGATCGCCTTGATTAAGCAAAAGGGAAATCAAAATAATATGTTACAATGCTTAAAAATAGTTCTTATGAAGAACATTCTATTCCCCAATGACGATGATGCCACTGCTTAAAATCCTCTCTTACTACATTATATAGCCGATAATTGATAGGAACACAAACACCTTCAGGAGATGTATAATAA
>CAYPDC010000112.1:0-13625 GCA_964409355.1 uncultured Cyanobacterium sp. | reverse complement strand
TAGCTTAGATTTTCTAGCTTACTTATATTTACTTTAAAGCTACTTAATGAGCTTTTGTAAGGTTACATAATTAAACAATACTTGTCTCGTGTTAACTTCAGTAATCTGTTGAAATATGCGGAATGTGGGTTATAAACTACTAAGTAGTAAACAAGAACCAATTATAGCTACGGCAGAGTATAAATATGAATGAATATTTTTGTGATTTATTCAGCAAACCCTATTTACCATTGTTAAAATGGACTTTTGCCCTGCACTAATGCGTACATCAAAACCTTCTACGGTAATAATTTTCTGAGATTCCACATTATAACTTCCCCCCTTCTCCTTAACCCGATCGCTTGTCTTCTCATCTTTACGGGGAGATAACTTCGTCAAAAACTCCTCCCCAAATAGACGAGTAGCATTGGTATAGTCATAAACCCGAAACATCAACTTCCCCGACGGCGGATGTAACCTTGTCCCCCTACCAATCATCTGATAAAAAGTGAGGGGCGATCGCATATAGCGGAAAAAAACAATATTTTCTAAAGGAGGCACATCCACCCCAGTAGTCAACAAATCCACCGTAGTAGCGATAAAATGACTTCTCGAAGACTCCTTTAAATCTGGTAAATAATCATTACCCGAACTTTTTGAGGTACATTTAAAAGCATAATCAGACAAAGGCTGACGATTATTTTGACGACACCAATCAACATAAATATTATTCATGGTAATCGCCACCTCATCAGCGTGTTTATCACTGACACAAAAGATAACAGTTTTTTGCTCAGGTTTGCCCCCTTGTACTAAAGCCGAGAATAAATCTTGACACATGACTAAAACTCGATCGGGAAGCTCAATACGACGCTCATAGCTAGTACACTCATAACGCTCTCGAATCTCCTCCTCCGTGACGTGTTGCCCTGTAATACTATCAACTGGATTCCGTGCCAAAATCTCCTCAATAGTAATCCCCGTATGATCTAAATTGATATTATGAGGATTAATAGAACAAACCGCCAAATAACCATCCTCAATACCCTGCCCAATATCATACTCATAAACAGGCTCACCAAAATAACGTACATTATCTGCTGTAATCTGTAAATCTTCCCTCACTTCGGGAGTGTCTTCGGTAGTCTCTAACTGACGAGGAGTCGCAGTCAAACCGATTTGCACCGCATCAGGATTACGAGTCAAAACTAATGACCATTTACCCCACGCCGATCGATGACACTCATCTATAATGATATGACTGAAGTAATTTTCAGGATAATGATTAACTAAGAAATTCAATCCCCCTTTATCCCCCTTGCTAAGGGGGACTTGTTTTGTCTTCTCCCCCCTTATTAAGGGGGGCTGGGGGGGATCAACATCCCTTATTAAGGGGGGCTGGGGGGGATCATCCACATCTAAAGTTTGATAAGTAGCCACTAAAATCCGTGCATTTTTCTGAGGATTCTTACCCGATACCACCGCCACATCATCTCCAAAAATACCCTTTAACGCTGCACTAGCTTGATCCCTTAATTCGGTGCGATCGCAGATAAATAAAGCCCTTCTTAATTGCCCAGCATCCGCTATACGACAGAGAATTTGAGTCGCAATATAGGTTTTACCTGCCCCAGTTGCTAAACTCAATAAAGCCCTTAAAGCCTCATTACCCTCATGACAAGAAGCAATCTTTTCAAATACCGCTCGAATCGCCGCATCTTGATAGTATCGCCTTGATGCTTCCCCACCACGATAGGGAGTTAATAACGGTTTCGCTATTTCTGCATCCAACTTAAAACCCTTGTGTAGTTCATACCTAGCCTGTAAATCTTGAGGAGTAGGAAACTCACTTAAAGGTTTTGGTTTACTGGTTTTCCCCGTAAAAGCATCATATTCGACAAATAAATGACCATTAGAACTATAAACAAAAGGCACATTCGACAACTTGCCATAACGTTTCACCTGTTCTAAACCCTGATTTGGCGGTGCATATTCCGCCTTCGCCTCTTAATAAGATGACATTTAATTTGTTAACTATTATTCAGCGACAGGAATTTGTTAAGATGACAACAATTTGTTAACGATGACAGACAAAATGTTATTCGACAAGATGGCTCGGGGCGGATTTGAACCGCCGACCTTGGGCTTATGAGTCCCCTGCTCTAACCAACTGAGCTACCAAGCCTTAAAACTCACATTTAGCTATTATAGCCTTTTTATTTTTATTTTTCAATACCTAAATCTCAATTTTCTTGGGGGAGTGCGAAATACAAACTCCCCTTTGTAACTTTATAACTCTAAGATTTGTTTAGTATAAACCATACTTTCCCGATAAAGAGTATCTTTCCCCCAACGCTGTAACTCTTTACTCAAGAGGCTTTCCGTTTCTTGATCTGCTAAAGATGTCACCTGTTGTACACGGCAGGATTGAGCACCCCCTCCTGCTTCCATGCGCATACAGCCAGTGGTTTCAGAACATAAAACGGTACAACAATCAGCATTGAGATTAGTAGAAGTTAATTTGAGACTGATTAAATCCCCTAAAATTTCTCCCCAATCTCCCACGGGAATACCTGCTAATTCCGCTTTAATGACTTTGCCTTCGGGATTAGTCAGAGTAACTTTGTGAATATCATAATCCCCTGTTTCCCTTGACACTGTTTGAGTTTGCCAATTCAGACGACTGGCTAACCATCCCAAAAACATTAAGGCTTGAGTGGGATTGCCTTTTTCATAGTCAATAGTAACTTGATCTACTTCCCAGATGGCACTACGTCTTTCTGGAGGATCAAATGCTTCAGCCGTTAACTCTTGCCACGATGCCAGTCTCGCCCAGTTTAAATCCGTTAAGGTTATATCATGTTCTAATAATTTTCCTATTTTCAACAATTCTGCTTCTGGTTGAGCAAAAATACTGGAATCAACTATGAGGCGATCGCACTCTTTGGTTAGACGTTGAAATAAAGAATAATCCTCATCAATCCCCGCCTTCCACCAGATAAACTTCGGTAAATCAGGAATCATTAACTCCGAAATGACACCACTAATGCGTTCAAAAGCAGAAGAAACTCCCGTAATGGTGATATACTCACAACAGATCAAACTGCTTTCCGAGCGTTTATTTACAGGGCAATAAGCGGAAACTTGGGCTTTTACTCCGTCATCTTCTGCGGTACTCGGAATTAAAGTAATAATACGACAAGGATTAGTAGATGCGATCGCATCTGCAATACCAGCCCCTTCCATATCAGGGGAATACTGCTTAACGGTACTAACATCAGTGATATTAACCTCACCATGGGAGGATTTAGCCTCAAATTCTTCTTTTAATTTAATCATCAACTCAGGAGAAGAAAGCCCAGTAACTTCAAAATTATAGGCTTTTTGAGCCGCCTTGATCGCCGAAGTAGTACGGGGTCCTGCAATACCGTCGATCGGACCTGTATAGAATCCCAAGGCAGAAAGCAGAGGTTGAATAGCATCAGGCTCATAAACCAGAATACTAAAAGTAGAAGCCCTAGTCGCCGCCAAACCATCACCGCCTCCGCTATACATTTGCCAAATCTGTCTTAATTCATTGTCAATGTAGTCTAAGCTAACATCTTTTGGTGCTTGTAAAGAAACTAAAGGAGTAGTCATTGTTTTCTCTCAGTAATTGTTTGATGTATTTTTATCAATTTGTTGGGGTTGAATACTATTCAACCCTATATAGGGTTTTAGCCCATTTTCTTTATAATTCCCCCTTTATTAAGGGGGGATAGGGGGGATCTAGCAGACTTATACTATAAGCCATGAAATTTATGATACTGTTGGCGAATGATCTTAAAGCCTTATTTCTCGATTAATACATTAGTTCTCCTTCCCTGTGGGAGAGGGGTGAGGGTTTCAGAATTGTTAAGTTTTATTTCGCCAACAGGATCATTTATGTCTTGGCGGTTCGTGATATACCACCCAAATCTTCATTTTTCATTCTTAATTCTTAATTCTTTACAATCTTCGCCATCTTCTACCGTCACGGTTAAGCAACAACTCCGCTTCGTGAGGTTGCCATGTACCTGCTTCATAAAAAGGGATAGAATTAGGATCAGCAGGAGCATCCCAAGCCGTTAAAGCAGGAGTAACCACGCGCCAAGCCTCCTCCACCTCATCAGCACGGGTAAATAAAGTTTGATCTCCCAACATACAATCAAGGAGTAAACGGTGATAAGCGTCAGCCGTAGCCATACCAAAAGATGATCCATAACTGAAATCCATATCCACCGTGCGAGTGCGTAATTCTGCACCAAGCATCTTTGCCTCAAATCGCAAAGAAATCCCCTCATTAGGTTGGATTCTCAACGCAAGGATATTCGGATTCGTTTGTTGCGCCGCCGATTGAAAGATAGTCAAAGGCACATTTTTAAATTGAATGGCAATTTCAGAAACCTTTTTCGGTAATCTCTTACCCGTGCGTAAATAAAAAGGCACACCCTGCCAACGCCAATTATCCACCATCAATTTTAATGCCACAAAAGTGGGAGTAGTGGATTCGGGATTAACGTCTTTTTCTTCCCGATACCCCGGTACTGGTTTACCCTTCATCCATCCTGCACTATATTGTCCCCGAATGGCACTCTTTTCCAAGTTTTTAATATCTGCTAAATGAGTGCCTTGTAAAACCTTAACCTTTTCTCCTCTAATACTATCCGCATTAATACCACTAGGGGCTTCCATCGCCGTTAAACAGAATAACTGCAACAGGTGATTTTGCACCATATCCCTTAATGCACCTGCGGTTTCGTAATATCCTGCCCTTTCTTCCACTCCTACGGTTTCCGCTACCGTAATTTGAATATTATCAATATAATTGCGATTCCATAAAGGCTCAAAAATAGCATTAGCAAAGCGGAAAACTAATAAATTCTGTACTGTTTCCTTACCTAAATAATGATCAATACGATATACTTGCTCCTCCTTACAAACATTCTGCACAATACGGTTAAGAATCTGCGCACTACTTAAATCTTTCCCAAAAGGTTTTTCTATAACTAAACGATGTTTCAAAGGGTCACTCAACATCTTTGCCCCACCTAGCTGTTTAATGGCAGGGGGGAAAAACTTAGGAGATACCGCTAAATAAAAGACACGATTTCCTCTTGTGCCTCGTTTACCGTCTAACTCCTCAAGGAAAGCCTTTAATTTTGCATAACTTTCTGCCTCATCCATATTACCTGCACAGTAAAAAAGCCCTTGAGCAAAATCTTCCCATAATTCCTCTTTCCCAATACCATCGGAAAACTCCTCAATACCCTGTCGCATTTGTTCACGAAAATAGTCATGACTCCATTCCCGTCTTGCTACCCCTACAATGGTCATTTCTGGGGGCAGTCTTCCCTCTTTTTTGAGTTGATACAAGGCGGGAACAAGTTTGCGTTGGGTGAGATCTCCAGAAGCTCCAAAAATGGTTAGAATTAAGGGTTCCGGGGTTTTTGCTTGTTTTAACCCCACCCTTAAAGGATTTTCTTGTAATGTCAGCATTTAATTCTCAGTTTTGAACAACCACTTTCATTCTAGTTATTCTCTTGAGATGTGATTGATTTTAATAAGTGAAGTTTTGTAAATAGGATTTCCCTAAGTGTGGAGTTCGGGGGAAGGGGTGATGAGGGGAAGGGGTGAAGGGGTGATGAGGGGAAGGGGTGATGAGGTGATTACTCTTCACTTTTCCCTCTCTTCATCAAAAAACTTTTTCGGCAAACCCTAATTACTTCACAAACAGGATTCATATTAAATTAGCAATGCCATTTATTAGACATCTGGTAAAAATCGGGCTAGAAGCCCTAACTACCAAGGAAAAATCTTAATTGTTGGAGATGTCTATTGTTCTAATAATAGCCAAAAAGCCTCAAAGGATTGAGATTCTGGAGAGGATTGAATAGCTAAAAAGTGAACGCCGTTGGCTTGTTTTTTGGCGATTTCAAAGCCTTCTGCTTCCGCTAGGGTGTTTTTATCGGTGAGGTTGACTAATACCCAACTATCACTTACTCCTGTTTCTAGGCAAATTCGTGGATATTCTCCTGTTTCTAGTCTTAAGTAACCTAATTCTAAGCCTGACATCCATCCTGCTAGGGGTAAGGCACGAGAAGAAAAGACGATTAAACCTGGTATTGTTGTTTCTGGGGTAATATTGGCAATTTTCAGGGGAAATGCCTCACTAAAGCCTATATCCCATTCTGACATTTCTAGCAAGTCTTCGGCTTTGAGGGTTACTAATGCCCATTTGTCTTTTTTGTCTCCTTTTAAGGCATCAGGAAGGTTGACGGCATTGCTTTGAGGATACTGCACACTGGCAGAAATAGAGGCTTTTTTGTCATAGCCTTCTTGCAGGGGATAAAACGATCGCATCCTTTCTTCTAACCATTGATTAAGAATATAGGTATGACGGGAAGGTACGGCAGGTATTCCTGCATCCTCGCAACCTTTGAGTATCATATTATTCATCTGACGGCGAAAGAAACGGATTTTACTCGGTGTTTCTCCTGCTTTTTCTCTGGCAGATGCGATCGCACCTTGGAGAGTGATGGAATTTACTTCTGTATTGGAGCAAAATTGACTATAACGGAATAGTTTTTCTGTGTCGGTGTCAATGGTAGTGGGGCTTTCACAAATCAGGATTTCCCATATTTTCTTGTTATTTTCATCAATAATCGGACGTGAATAAAAGTCTAACTCCCAAATTTTTCCCATAATTCTCTTTTTTCTAGGGGCGATCGATTTACAATTAACAATGAACAATTAATAATTAATAATTAATAATGTACAGTTTGTGACCATTTTACCCTAATGTCTGAACTCTGAACTCAGGTGATAATAGTTGTCTCAATAAGTCATCGGTAACGGAATCTAAAATTGTCACTTTACCAATGGTTTCAGGAAGAATAAACCTCACTTTCCCGTCTTTGACTTTCTTATCCATCTGCAAATGAGCGATAATGTCTTCTATATCCAGATAATCGGGGATAGTAGTGGGTAAACCAGCTTTTATAATCAATTTATCCTGTCTATGGGCTTCTTCCTCACTCCATAATCCCATTTTTACCGCAATTCTACCAGCTATTACCATCCCGATCGCAACTGCTTCACCATGAACAAAAGTTTCGTAATTAGTTAAACTTTCAACAGCATGACCAATTGTATGTCCATAGTTAAGAATTGCTCTTAGATAAGATTCTTTCTCATCTTGACTGACAACATCCGCTTTGGCTTGACAAGAGCGAGTTAAAATATCAGTTAATAGCACCTCGTCAAAATTATTTAGGCTATCGATACTCTGAGCCTGTTCTAGGGCTTCAAACAGAGTTTTATCCCAAATCACACCATATTTAATCACCTCCGCCATACCTGCTCTAAACTCTCTTTCTGGCAAGGTTTTTAAAACGGTAGGATCAATAAAAACTAATTTCGGTTGATAAAATGCACCAATGAGATTTTTTCCTTGAGGGTGATTAACTCCTGTTTTACCGCCGATAGACGCATCCACCATCGCCAGTAAAGAGGTGGGAATTTGAATGAAGTTAATACCTCGCAACCAAGTAGCCGCCGCAAATCCTGTCATATCTCCCACGACTCCTCCTCCCAATGCCACCATAGTTGAGTTTCTTTCCAAACGACAGTTTAGCGCTGTATCATAGATTTGCTCGATCGAGTCAAGATGTTTATAGTTTTCTCCTGCGGGAATTAAATGATAGTCAACCTCAAAGCCTTTTCTTTCCAGAGAATTTTCTTCAAGAGAATCAATGATTATCTGTCCATAGTAGTCGAAAATTTCTGGGTTGGATACCACTAGGATTTTTTTGCCTATCTTTAAGTTACTAATTTTTTGACCAATATGGCTTAATCCTTCTGGGGCGATATGTATTGAGTAAGAGTTTTCTGGTAGGTTGACAGATATGATTGATTCCATCTATATAATCGTAGTTATGATGATAATATTTTACTGTCCATCTTAACTCAAAACAGACCCCATTTCCTAGCTTAATTTTTTGGTTAAGCTAGGAAATGGGGAAAATATAAAGAGGTAAAAGTAATCAGAAAAACATGATCACAAATCCAAATATTCGTACACCTATTATTCTTTCTCTTGGTGCGATCGCAGGTGTTTTATGTAGATATTTTTTTAGTATTTTATTCCTTCAAACATTTGTAAAAACCTTTCTGATCGATATTTTTTTAATTAATATAAGTGGCTGTTTTTTAATGGGTTTATTTTCAACTATTCTCGCTAAAAAATATACAGCTCATCCTGAGTTATTTCTATTATTAATAACTGGATTTTTAGGAACTTATACGACTTTTTCTACCTACGAATTAAATACCGCTTCTAATATTCAAAATTTGTCAAGAGATTTATTCTATTGGCTTGGAAGTCCTATTATCGGATTGATTAGTCTTGAGTTTGGTATTAAAATGGCTCAGACTTTTCTTTTCTATAAAAAATAGTTTTTAAAATAATAAATTAGTGGTTATAATACCTAATTCTATAGAGAGAAAGCCGAGTAAAGGTGTGCCTAACCAATATAGAATTGCGTCAGAAAAACGTTTTTCTCGAAATAAATTAGAACTATCCAAAATATAAGAAGAAAAGGTTGTGTATGCCCCTAGAAAACCAATTAAAAGCAATTTTTGCACTTCTAAAGGTATTGTTTTTTTAATGATAATAGTAGAAATAATACCAATTAAAAAAGAGCCTGTTAAATTAGCGATAAATGTTCCATAACCATATCTATTCCCCCACCTATTTAGGCAAAATAGGCTTAAATAGTATCGACTTAAAGCACCGCAAATAGCGCCAAGACAAATCCAAATCAAAAGATAACTATTCATTCAGACATCTCCTCCAACAATGCTTGTTACCCTTTGCCCATGTACAATTAATTTTGCACGATAACTTATTTTGACTTACCAAGGCAAAACATTCCCATCCCAGTTGAAAAATTGACCGTTATTTTCGTAAGTTAAGCCATTAATTATAGATAATAACTGCTCCGTGGAACGCTGTACAGAAAATAATTTCTCTGGGGGTACATTTTGTTGAAAAGGAGATGATAATTGAGTATCTGTTGTACCCGGATGCAAGGTTACTACTATTGTATTTTTAAATCCTCGATTATATTCAATAGCGATATTTTTAACTAGCATATTTAAAGCCGCTTTCGAGGCACGATAGCCATACCAACCCCCTAGACGATTATCTTCGATACTACCTACTTTAGCGGAAATAATCGCAAAAATCGTTCTTTCTGGGTGTTTAAACAAAGGAATCAGATGTTTTGCCCATAAAGCAGTAGGAATGGTATTTACTTGAAAATAACGCAATAGGTTATCAGGGTTGATGTGTTTTAAACTCTTTTCGGGAAATAAATTTTCTTCGTGTAAAATACCCACGCAGTTAATAACTAAATGGAGTTTATTTACACGGGATTGGATTTGTTGCACAGAAGATGCGATCGCACTCTCATCAGTAACATCAACTTGGAGGGGGATAATTTTGTCAGGGTTAACTTGTGCCAGATGAAGTAAATCAGAGGAAGTGTCACGACAACGATAAGTAACAAAAAGCCTTCCCGTATCTTGGGAGGAGATTAGCTTTTGTACAAATCCCGCACCAATTCCCCGATTGCCACCGATAATCAAGATATTTTTTTTATTTAACATCAAAAATGATTTCCATCAATTCTTATCTCTTTTCCCTTTTCCCCACCCTAACCGACAATTTTATATCGAACTGAGGTGGACATCCTGCCGGTATTTCTAGCAGATTTGTTTTTTAATATGTCACTAAAGTCAAACAAGGAACATCAGGTAACTTTTTCCTACCCCCTAAAGCCGTCAATTCTACAATAAACCCACAGGCAACAAGTTGACAACCAATTTGAGTCAATAAATCCGCCGTTGCTTTGGCTGTGCCTCCTGTGGCAATTACATCATCCACAATCATCACTTTTGCACCAGATGATAAAGCATCTTGATGAATTTCTAGTGTATCAGTACCATATTCTAATTCATACTCAATGGAATATACTTTAGCAGGAAGTTTGCCTTTTTTACGCACGGGAATAAAACCAGCATCTAAGTGATAAGCTAAGGCAGGAGCAAAAATGAACCCCCTTGATTCAATGCCGATAATATATTCGGGGATAGTATCGAGTTTTTCGCATTCCAATGCTAGAGCATCTATGACGTATTTCAAGCCACTAGGTTCTCTTAATAGTGTGGTTATATCTCTGAAAATAATACCGGGTTGAGGAAAATCAGGAATATCTCTAATTAAGGCTTTTAAGTCCATCTTTTTTCAGTTTATTATAAGTAATTTTTATAGATTTAACGCTAGTTTTCTGTTGGAGCAAAACTATACAATGGGCAAATACCCTTAATTTTAACTTAATTTTTGTCCATGAAAGAAAAGTTGTTACTATGGCTCGATCGCATCTTAATTGCAGATGTTTTTCTGGTTATAATTGGTTTTGGTTGGTTTGCGATCGCACTGGTGGGACGTTCCATCGGAGTGCCATTAGGATGGGATATTTGGTATCAACTGTGGCAACCGTTATTTAATCCCGCCATTGGCATTTTATTTTTGGGAGCGTTTCTCAGTTGGTTAATCAAAAAAATACGATTGAATCTGAGTTCGCAGTTAAAATCAAAATAGGAAAACTTGGGAAGTGAGGGGTAGGGAGTGGGGGGAATTTTCTAAATTCTTTCTATCCTCCGCCCACAATAGTGACAATTTCGATGCGATCGCCTTCTTGAATAATGGTATGATTCCAATATTGACGATGGAGAATCTCCCCATTGTATTCCAAAGCGATTAAACGGGGATTAAAACCAAAAGACTGCAATAAATTAGGCAGAGACTGATTAGGGAAACAGTGACGAGTTTCCCCATTAACAGTAACGGTGATTTCAGATAAATTCATATACAATTAACAATGAAGAATTAAGAACTAACCTTAGTTCGATGAAAGAATATCGGGTTTAGGCAGGTTTCAGGTTTAATTTTCTGAACATTGATTCAGTTAATCAAAGAATTTAAAATAAGAAAATCAATTTATTTCCTTTTTTTTGTCAAAATCTACCAATCTACCAATTTTAACTCCGAACTCCGAACCCTGAACTCAGATAAAAACTATCAACTATTAACTGCTCAATTATAATAGTCCCACTAAATGTAAAGGACCATGACCACTAATTAACTCAATTAAAAGTGCCAAAAAGCCCAACATCGCTAAACGCCCATTCCACACTTCCGCTACGGTAGTTAAACCCCATTCCCATTTCTCTTGAGGATACATCTTCATATTCTTCTTAGGATGAGTAACTTCATCAAACCTTAAGGGAGTTTTCTCTAAAGCCGTAATGGTTAAATTGCTTAAAGCCTCGATAAACATGGGATGAGTATTCAACGCTGGAACTCGTTTAAAGTTAGTGATACCAACTTCTTCAGCTACCTCCCTATATTCTAAGTCAATTTCCTGTAAGGTTTCAATATGTTCAGACACAAAGCTGATAGGCACAACTAATAAATCCTTAATATTGTTTGCCCCTAATTCCTCTAAAGCATCCTCAGTATAAGGTTTTAACCACTCCACAGGGCCAACTTTACTCTGGTATGCAAGAATACGAGGATTCCCTGTATTGAGGGTTTTCATGATTAATTCAGTACACTGCTCAATTTCTTCTTGATAAGGATCACCGGCTTCGGTGACATAGGTTTTAGGCACACCATGCGCACTAAAGAAAATATGTACTTTTTCCGGGTGTTCAAACTGTTGTAATTCCTGTTTAATTAAATCCGCCATTGCTGACAAATAATCAGGATGATCATACCAAGAGGGAATCAATGTATATTCAATGTTTTGTAATTGAGGATCATTTTTCCACATTTCCTCCAACACCCGAAAACTCGATCCACTGGTACTAATGGAAAATTGAGGATATAAAGGCAGAATAACTAGCTTCTCAATACCATCCGCCTTAATAAGCTCGATCGCCTCCTCCGTGAATGGATGCCAATAACGCATACCAACATAAACCCTTATCTCAGAGCCTTCCCCAGATAACTTAGACTGTAAAGCCTCTGCTTGAGCTTCTGTAATCTGTAGTAAAGGTGAACCACCTCCGATATCCTGATAATTGTCCTCTGATTTCTTGCTGCGTAAAGTAGAAATTAACCACGCCAAAGGCTTCTGTAGCCAAGGAAAAGGTAAACGGATAATTTCAGGATCAGAAAATAGATTATATAAAAAAGGACGTACATCCTCTATTTTTTCCGGACCACCTAAATTTAACAATAATACGCCTGTACGACCCATGATTTTTATAATGATTATACTTAAATTTTCTTTACTAAGTGTAACAATTTATGATTGCTAGTTTAGAATCAAAATGAACAAAATACCATTGACAGAGACCAAACAATGATAATACATTATTTTTTGTTAAAGATAGTGATAATTAATCTTAACAATATGAGTTCTTATTTTAATTTTTTTTAAATCTTATTTTTCAGTATAGTTGGTTATTGCAATAAATTATCAATATAGTTGAAGAAATGTAAAATGAGTTCGGGGAGGAGAGAGATGAGTTATAATTTTCGGTATGTAAAGATTTGAAAAGTCTTATTTTATGAAAAATTTTCAGACTTATAGATCATTAACCTAAATTATGACTGTCATTAACTCCGTAAGAATCGTTTTAGTTGAACCTGCTGGAGAAAGGAATATTGGTTCAATTGCCAGAGTTATGGTTAATATGGGTTTAACCGAGTTATTTATTGTCAATCCTTATTGTAATCCCCTTTCTGATGATGCGAAGATAATGGCTGTTCGTGGGGTGAAAGTATTAGAAAACGCAAAAATCGTGGACTCTATCCCTTCTGCGTTACAAGGATGCCAAAGGGCGATCGCAACTACCGCTAGAGAGAGAGGAATTCCCACACCATTAGAAAAACCGAGGGATGTGATGGGATGGTTATTAGAAGATAATATTAACTCAGCCTTGATTTTTGGACCTGAAGACAGAGGATTGAGTAACCAAGAGTTGAGTTATGCACAAAGATTTGTCTGTATTCCCAGTAATCCTGAATATCCTTCCCTTAATTTAGCTCAAGCAGTGGGGGTTTGTGCATACGAGGTGTATCAAGAATTTATTAATCAAAGGCAACAAAAAATAAATGAAACAAAACTAGAAGAGATAACAGATTTAGCAGATTTAAAAGCCTTAGAGGGTTATTATCAGCACTTGGAGTCCGTCTTGCTACAAGTTAATTATTTATATCCCCATACGGCGAAGGCAACCATGGAAAAGATTAAGCGAATTGTTAACCGTAGTGATTTAAAAACTCAGGAATTAGCCATGTTAAGGGGAATGTTACGACAAGTGGAATGGGGGGTGAGAATGAACAAAGAAGGAGTCTGTAAAAATGTAGAAATGTAGAATAATTTGAGAGAAAATACAGGCTTTACAAACTCAAAATCAACAACAAATGGAAGGTGCGATCGCACTGATGCAAAATGCGGTGAATCAAACTGTTTCCCTTGCCAATGGATTGCAAACAGTTACCAAAAATCTGTGGGTCTAAAGCCCCGCCCTTTAGGGCGTTAGGGGCGAAA